>QHZX01000277.1 GCA_003224835.1 Acidobacteriota bacterium
CTGACCTTCCGCCGGAATTACGCCAGCAGCTTCTTGATCATTACATTGAAGCAGTCAGCAAATACACGCCGCTTACGCGCAAAACTTTCATGCAACACTACTACGCTTTCGTGTATGTACGCCGCATGCAGGCGCTCGGCGCGTGTGGGTTCCGCGGCTTCTACGAACGCAAAGCGCATTTCCTGCAAAGCGTTCCTTACGCCTTGAAAAACTTACGCTGGCTGCTGCACAACGTAACGCTGCCAATTGAGATCCCCACGTTGATGGACGCTTTCCGAGGCATGTTGGGTTCCGAAAAGCTGCTCAACATACACTTTGAAGCACAATCCGGCACGCGCCTGCAATCACCGGGTGAAAATAAGTTGACGGTGCGCATCTATAGTTTCTCCTTTCATCGCGGAGGAGTGCCGAAAGATGAGACGGGCAACGGCGGGGGCTTTGTCTTCGATGGACGAAGCATCCCCAATCCCGGCCGTCAGGAACGCTTCAAGGACCTGACCGGGAAAGACGCGCCGGTAATCGAATATCTCGATCAGCAGGAGAGCGCGCACGAGTTCCTGAATCACGTCCAGGCACTGGTTGATACGAGCGTTGCCGAATATCAGCACCGCGGCTTTAAGGATTTGATGGTCTCATTCGGCTGTACCGGCGGCCAGCACCGCTCCGTCTATCTGGCCGAGCAGCTTGCCAGAAAGTTGCGCCGCAACGATGGTGTTGAAGTCATTGTGCACCATCGCGAACTGGAGAAAGCCGGGATAGGAAATCCTCCGCTCGAGTTGGAGAAAGCAGCCGAATGACAGCCCAATGAAGGCAATGATCCTGGCCGCCGGCTTGGGCACGCGCCTGCGCCCTCTCACTAATGACCGCCCTAAAGCATTGGTTGAAGTCGGCGGACGCACTCTTCTCGAAATCACCCTCGCCCGCCTGCGCGATTTTGGTATTCGCGACGTGATCATAAACGTGCATCACTTTGCGGAGAGAATCGAATCCTACCTGAAAGCCAAAAACGATTTTGGAATGCACATTGAACTTTCGCGCGAAGAGGTCCTGCTCGACACCGGCGGCGGATTGAAAAAAGCTGGCTATTTCTTTCTCGATTCCGGAAAGAAAGATGCGGGAAGGGAAGTCTCGGGCAGGGAAGGACCCTTCCTGTTACATAACGCTGACGTGATCAGCAACATCGACTTCAAGCAAATGCTGAAGTATCACCTGGAAAACAAGGCATTGTCTACATTAGCAGTGCAGGATCGTGAGACCTCGCGCTACCTGCTATTCGACGATTCTCTGCAGTTGTGCGGGCGAAGGGCTGGCCGCGACGGAAAACCTGAGCTGGTGCGGCCTGCAACGAATCCTCAGCCGCTTGCCTTTTCCGGAATTCATATGATTTCACCCCGTTTAATTCCATTGATGAACGAGGAGGGCGCCTTCTCGATTATTGACACTTATCTCCGGCTTGCTCAACAAGGAGAAAAAATTGTTGGCTTCCGCGCTGATGAATATTCTTGGCGCGACCTCGGCCGTCCCGAGCATGTTGCGCAAGCTGCCAAGGACATCAGCCAGGGAGCGCTCAGGTAACTACCTGGTCCTGTAACTTTCTTCTTATCGGCACATCCCATCACACGCGCTTTACTGCTCGGCGCAAATCCAAAAATCAGGAGAATCCAAATCCAATGAAGCGAACCATCTGCAGGTTGATGGCCATGTGTTGCCTTGCGATGTCAATGACGGCCTTCGCGCAGTCCGGCGACAACATGAGCCAGGACAACATGAAGCATGACGACATGAAGCAAGACCAGATGAAGCACGACGACATGAAGAGCGATCAAATGGACAAAAAGTCCAAGAAGAAGAGCAAGAAAGCAAAGAAAGACAGCATGAAGAAAGACGACATGAAGGACGATGGCATGAAGCAGGATGATGGGATGAAGAAGTAAGCCCTCCCTGGGCCCGAGACAATAGGGTAGCCGGAATGATCACCCATTCTTCGCTACCCACTTCCTTCTTTTGCCTCCGTCTGGGCGTGTAATTCCGCGACTTACATAGGCCGTGTAGGGGCCGGCGTCCACGCCCGCCCAAATTGCATTCTTAGCTCAAATACTGCTTCATGCATCGCACGCAGGGCACGTATCCTTCGCGCTGCGCCTCCTGAGCTGCAACTGGCCTCAGGTTCTTTTTGTCTAGAATGAATGGGCAGCCGGCGGCATGAAAAGTCTTTCCTTCAGGATAAACCAGCACCATCAGGTCCGGAGGCACATGGTTTCCCGCCTGCGCATGAGCAGAACGCGGTGTCCGTCCCAGCCCGTAAGACCGCGCCGCCTCGAAGCTCCCTGCGACCAGCACCGTGGCTGCGGCAGCCACCGCCCATCCGAAAAAAGTTCTCCTGGTCGGATGCGAATTTTCTTCCAGTCTTCGTTGCAACCGATAGCTGAATCCCAGCGGAGCTTCCACCATGCGCTCGTCGCCATACAAACTCACCACATTGCGCATTCCTGCCAAAAGGGAAGAGCAGCCCTTGCATGCGCGGAGATGCTCATCCATGGCGGCGCGCAGTTCTACGCCCACTTCACCATCGAGATAGTCTGAGACCTCGTGCCAGACCTGCTCGCAATTGACTACCATGGTTTTGCTCCCTTTTCGAACGACAGCCTGCTCATCCACGGCCCACCCAAACCGGGGGCCAGCAGATCGCGCAACATGAGCCGCGCGCGCAGCAAGCGTGTCTTTGCCGACGCCGTCGAAATCTCCAGTGTTTCGGCGGTCTCTTCAATACTCAAATGCTGCATATCACGTAGCACAAAAACTTCTCTATAAATTTCGCCCAATGAGGCCAAGGCCTCGGCCAGTTTCTCGCGGATTTCTTTCCGCTCCAGCGCCTCTGACGGTATCTCGCGCCAGTCGGCGAAATCACGCGGCGTGTAGACGCCAGACTCGTCCGGCCGGTCGGCAATCGGCTCCATCAGATCAGCATGGTCTTTTCGTCTGCGCATTCGCGCCTCATTCACCGCAATCTGAATCAGCCAAGTGCTGAACCGCGCTTCCTCGCGAAATTGGCGGATGTGCTTGAACGCTTTCAAAATCGCCTCTTGCGCTGCATCCTCGGCATCCGCCGTGTTCCTCAAAATCGCAAATGCTGCCGAATACACTCGCCGTTCATAAGGCCGAATCAGCTCGTAAAAGAGATCATGCTCGCCGTCGCGTACCCGCCGGACCAGCTCCGCCTCGCTTGTTTGTCGCGCTGGATGCCCCAGCGGAGTTGCTGATTCCGGCATCGTTCCTCGTCACCAAACTTGCGTTCACAGGATCCCGGATTATTCTGGCCTGTACTCCGGATCTTTCTTCCAGCCGGTAAACATCGAGACAAAGTTGCTCCACCCGTGCAGCACCACCATCACCAGATGCCCAAAAATAAACGCCAGCAGCGCCCACATGATCACGAAATGCCACAGTCGCGCATAATGAAACCCGCCCATCGGCCATGCCAGCCACGAAAACTGCACCGGTTTCCAAATCGCGAGCCCGGTCAGCACCGATAAAACACCGAGCACAATCGCAGACGTATACGCGTGTTTCTGCAGAGGGTTGTAGGCCTCTTTAGGCAGCGGCTTCGGCCCAAACAGAAAATAATGCCGCACCATCGGCCAAACGCCTGGGATATCGCGCGTCACAAAGAGCACTTGCTTGTAATTTCCGCTGAAGAGCTGGTATCCCACGTACAGCAGACCGCTTGCTATATAAATCCACACGAACGTGAGATGCCACTGCAGTGCACCACCCAGCCATCCGCCGATCGCAAACGCTTTCGGCCAGTGAATCAAATCTTTCTGCGGGATCTTCGCTCCAAAACTAGGAAACGCCAGAAAAATTTGCAGTCCGCTCCCGATCAGCACAAACAGAGACACCGCATTGACCCAATGGCAAAGCCGCACAATGAACGGATGCTCG
>QHZX01000278.1 GCA_003224835.1 Acidobacteriota bacterium
ACGGCTGAACTCCAACATTCTATCGGAGTGAGTGGGGGGCGTCAATTTGGGGTCGTTTATGTTGTTTGCATTGTCGAGACTGGCGCTCTGTGCCTTGGCAAATCCGGGAAGGGCGCGACTCTCTGTCGTGCCGTAAAGATCATGTTTGACCGCAACGGCACGGCTGGAAGCCGTGCTCTTCCCGGACGTGCTGGTCTTCCCGAACACGGTGACGTTTTCGGCCTCAGGCAATGCCTTTTCGCGGGCGGGAGGGCGGGACAAGCTGTCCCAATCTGCAAACGCTTTCGGAGTTGAGATCGCAATTTCCGGCAGAGCGATTACGCACGCCATCGGCGGCAAATCAGGTAAGGGATAAACTTCCTCGCCGCGACCGACTCCGAGCACTGTGCCACCGATAAGAAATAGCGGCAGATCAGAGCCGACCTCGGCTGCAATCTGTAAGCGCTCTGGCGCGGAGAGCCTTGTTCGCACGGCCTGTTCTAAGGCCAGGAGTGCCGTGACTGCATTGCCGGATGCTCCACCCAATCCGCCCTGGACCGGAAGCCGTTTCTCAATTTCGATTACGACGCGCCCATGTGCCTTGAGCGCCTGCATGCTACGTTCGACGATGCGGAAGCAGGTATTCGTCGAGTCCTTTGGGACGCGCGGATCTTCGCAACGAATTTCAATTCCGGAGCCACGGCTGACAGATACGTGAACAATGTCGTGCAACGCAATCGTCTGGTACACCGTGCGCAGCTCATGAAAACCATCCGCCCGCAAAGGGCCAATATGCAGGCCAAGATTGATCTTGGCGAAAGATGGGAGGGACACCGTCATGGATGGATGATTGTAAGGTTTTGAGAGTGGGTTTTCGATTGCTTTCTGATTGCGTTCTGACACTGCGGGGAACGGTTGTCCATTGCCCGATGGAAGGGAATTCTCACCATATTCAACTTTCATCAGATAAAATCGCTGCGTTGATACGCTATGGAGCCAGTCACTGACCTCATCTGACCGCGTAACCGCATCCCTTTCCATGCGCAGGGCCGCACTTTTTTACAATCCTCATTCGGGCAGACGAAAAAAACATCGCTTGAAAGACGTGGAAGCAGCTGCTGGAATTTTGCGCTCAGCGGGAGTCCAAGTGGAGGTAGCGCCCACTCGCGCCGCAGCGGATGCTGCAGCCCAAATCCGAATGTCGGTTGGTGAAGGATTCGACACGATTGTTGCCTGCGGTGGTGACGGCACTGTTCACGATGTGCTGCAGGGACTGGCTGGAAAAGACGCAGCGCTAGGAATCATTCCCCTGGGCACGGCGAATGCTCTGGCGCATGACTTGCGACTGCCAATTTCCGCGGAACGGGCGGCCCGGGCGTTACTTACGGCAACTCCGAAGCGAATCGCAGTAGGGAAGATCGAATATCGCGATTTCAACAACATTCCATCGTCGCGATACTTCACCGTGGCTGCGGGTGTCGGCGTAGATGCGCACCTGTTTTACAAACTGAACCGGCTGATTAAAGATCGGATGGGAATGCTTGCCTATTACACGAAGGCAACGCATTTGTGGCTGACGCACCGCATGCGCTACTTCGAGGCGGAGTTTTCCAGGAACGGTGAGGGGCCTAAACGCGAGGCGCGCCTTTCGGAAATGCTGGCTGTGCGCATCAACTACTTCGGTGGAGTGCTTCGCGAACTGGCTCCCGGTGCGTCTCTTGCCCGCAATGACATGCGACTGGTGCTGTGCCGAACGGGCAATCGTGCTCTTTATTTGGCGTACGTATTTCGGGGAACTATTGGACTATCGAATGTGATACCCGGGATTGAATTGGCGCATGCGGACCAGATCACGTGCCGCAGCGCGGCGAGCGAGAAGCCTGAAGATATCTACGTCGAGGCAGATGGAGAATTATTGGGGCGGCTGCCGATTACGCTTTCTATGGTTCCTGATGCGTTGACCGTGCTAGTGCCGAAAGATCATCCCATGTACTGATTTTGTTAGATAGCCGAGGCCCGATATCCGCCGTATGGCCTCTGCGTGTGTTACAAACTTCCCTTGGAACCGATCACTCATTTCCTGACCGGCGCCGTTCTGGCGCGGGCGGGCTTCAATCGAAAAACTGCGCTGGCTACTGCGACGATGACTCTGGCTGCCGAAGCTCCAGATCTGGACGTGCTCTGGAGCTTCAAAGGTCCGGTGGTCGGCTTCGCGCACCATCGCGGATTCACCCACTCTTTTCTGGGTTTGATCTTCGTCTCGGCGTTGGTCACAGGTTTCATGTATCTCGTCTGGCGAGTACGGGGACGAAGCACAAACATTCCAAACCTGCCGCCACGCTGGGGAATGCTTTTCATGTTTGCCTACGTCGCGGGCTTGAGCCAGGTATTCCTGGGACATTGTTTTTATCATTGAGCCGACGTTGTACGCCATTTTGGTGCCTGCGCTGATTCTGCCTGCAATTTTCTTGCGGCACGATGCTTTGCCTCGGGGACGGATGGCGGCAACCATAGCGCTTTTCTGTGTGGCTGGCTTGTACCTGGCCCGCGATCATGAGCATCGGAATGCGGCGCACGCTCTTCAACGTCAGGAGTTCGAGTCGGCAGTGCCAGCGCGGGTGTCGGCGTATCCGTATTACTGGCATTTGTTTCAATGGTATGCGGTCGCGGAAACCAAGTATTTTTTTGCAAGCTCAGATATTGATTCCGGCACCGGAAATCTGAATCACAGCATGCTGGAACTTGTTGCCAAGCCGCCGGAGACGGCGGTCACGCTTGCGGCAAAGAAGTCATATTTGGGACGTGTGTATCTGGATTGGGCGCGGTTTCCGTTGGTGACACAGACTGCATCTGGTGACGGATGGGAGGTTCATTTCAGAGATTTGCGGTATGACTATCCGCCCCTGCGCGGCGGAAGCACTCTGTCGGCTACGGTTGAGCTGGATAAGAATTTGCATGTGGTGGGAGAAAAATTTGGGAAGCGGTCTCAGGTGCCGCCGATCGACTGAGGAGCGCAAAAAGACTAAAGAATAATGCTGCGTACCTGCCGGCATAGGCCTGTGGCTCGGACACTCGTTTCCGAGGCTTTTGATTTGGCATCAATTAATTTAAGGTGTCTGTGACAGGTGAACGTCAAAGCTTTGCAGATTCACGCCTTCTGGTCGGACAGGAGTGTCCGACCCACACGGTTTGTGCTGTTTCATAGCTTGACGTTCTGACGCGTAGCCGCCAAAATCATTAATGCCGAGGTGATCCATGCTGGCTTATGTGTTTGTAGTTCTCGCGGCTGCGGTCCGTTTTATGCCACACCCGTGGCACTTCACACCAATTGCGGCATCGCTGCTGTTTTTTGGGGCTTATGGATCGCGCCGCCAAGTATGGCTTCCTGTGGTTTTGCTTGCTGGCACGGACGTGTTCCTGAATAAGTTCATCTACCACTATCCATTGTCGTGGGATCTCCTCGTGACCTGGCTTTGGTATGCAGCGGTGGTTGTGCTCGGCAGTGGTTTGCGGCGGCATTTGAAAGTACAGTGGATCATGGGTTCGGCACTGGCCGCGTCTGTTTCATTTTTCGTGCTGAGCAACTTCGCAGTGTGGGCTGCATATGACATGTATCCGAAGAATTTCGCAGGCCTGATGACTTCCTATGCCATGGCAGTACCGTTCTTCCGAGGCACTCTAGCGGGAGACCTGTTGTTCACGGCAGTTCTTTTCGCGGTGCCGGCGGTTATAAAGCAATTCTCGGAAAGCCAGAGCCGCGGAGCTACAGCGGCGTAGCGAATCAATCCCTGACTCTAAGCAGCGATATCGGCTAATTCTTTCAGGCTGGATACGGTGACATCCGGCGTTGCCGAGGATTGCTTTGCAGCGCCCGCATTGGGACGCGACGACGGGCGATTCACCCATACAGTTGACAGCCCGAGCGATCGCCCCGGCACTACATCATGGTAGACGCTCTGCGCCGCATGAAGCCATTCCTGCGGCGGTAATCCGATTCGGCTTTGAGCTAATTGGAAGAGTTTGAGTGACGGTTTGTAGGCGCGCGCCTGCGCAGCGGTTATTACATGATCAAAATTCACTTCGAGCCGGCGAGCAGTCGCAGAGAACAGCTCGTCATCGACATTCGAGAGAATGCCGAGATTGAATTTGGCTTTCAAACGCTTTAAGGCGGCGACGCTGTCAGGGAATGGCTTCCAGTTCGGCAGCGAATCGGGCAAGGACTGCTGTTCGTGAGTTGTTGGGGCAAATCCCAGTCGCGTGCCGAAACCTCTCACGACGGCTCGCAGAATCTCTTGATAGCTTCGATATTCGCCGGATTCCTCATCTGCTTCAATCTCGCCGTACACGCGGAGCATCTCGGCATCAATTAAGTGAGCGCCATGGGCGGAGAGAATTGGGCGGACGGCTTCCAGGATGCCGGTCTCCCAATCAATGAGCGTGCCGTAGCAGTCGAAAGTGATAATGCGGAAACGAGAGAAGTCGAAAGCCAAGCAGTAAACCAATAGTCAGCCACCAGATCTGCTGATGGCTGACCGAAATCAGTGAGTTGGACTACTTTCTAACTCTCAGGGGCTGTTTCAATGTGAAGGCAACTGCCGATTCGGCCGGAAGCACAATTTCCTTGTTGCCGGTGTACGCCGATCCCGCGGTGCCCGCGCCGCCGCCAGCCAAGGCGCCGATGGCCGCACCTTTGCCTCCGCCCGTGAGGCCGCCAATCACGGCGCCTAAGCCAGCGCCGCCGCCAACCAGTACACCGGTCCGTTTGCCTTTACCTTTGATTGTTTGCGAAAGGGTCGCGGTCTCGACGGGCATTTGTTCACCATTTACACGGATGGAGTTCAATTTTAGTTGGAGCAGCGCACCGCCGGCGAAATGTCCCAGCGCTTTGGCATCAACGACTTCACCTTGTACGCGAGCTCCGGCGGGGATGACGACTTCGCCGCCCACTTCAACGGCCCTGGCCAATGTGCCCCCGAAAGTTTGTCCAGGCTGGCTGATTTTCGAGCCAACTGCATCGGCAAGACGAATCGTAATCACTTTCCCGGCAGGCACCGTGACGGTGGTCGGCACAGGCTTCGCCGGCATGGAATTTTCAGGCGCTGGAGCGCTATTGTTCGCCTGTGGATTGTCTGGATTCTGCGCGGAATTATCACTTTGGCTAGGCTTATTGCACCCGACCCCTGCTAACAGAGCCAGACTCAAGATCCACATGCTGAAACGCACTCTCATAACACCTCCCGTGTACTGAATATTAAACAGAATCTAGATTGAACCGGCAACTCACAATAGTACAAGTGCCTTTGAGCGAACCAGAGTGCCGAGCCGGATCAGAGGTCTTCACTGAGCGGGAGCGCTGGTTCAAATTCGGATGCTCCGTCGCCATTGCCTGAAGTCTTCAAGCTAATCGCGCTCTCGGCAGTTGAAGCTGCGGCCGCAGCGGCTGCGATCGTCTCTTCCTTCTTCTTGAGAAACTTGGCGGTATTCAAAAGAGTTCGGCCAAGTGAGGCGTTGTAGCTGGTCCAGGTGGATTCGTTTTCGGCTTCGCGTTCGAAATGGGCGCGCATGCTTTCCATCTTCGAATCGAGATCATCGAGATAATGCAGCATCAGGGCCTCAGGGAACATGGGAAGTTTGGGCGATCCAAACTCATATTCGCCGTGATGACTGATGATGAGGTGCTCGAGCAATGTCTTCAACTCATCAGGAAAACCCTGGATCTGAGCAATCTTGGCTTGGAGCATTTCCAGTTCGATAATCATGTGACCGAGCAGCTGGCCACGGCTGGTGTAGGCAAACGACCGCTTATAGCTGAGCTCGTGGATTTTGCCGATGTCATGCAGGAAAGCCCCAGCGATCAATAGGTCGCGATTCACTTGTGGATAATTCCGGGAAAGCAAATCGCAAGAGCGAAAAAGCGAAACCACGTGATCCAATAGGCCGCCGATATAGGCGTGGTGCAAAGTCTTGGCCGCAGGCGCATTGCGATAGGCGACGGCGATCTCGGGATCTGCAATGAACGACTGCAACAATGCTTTGAGGTGCGGGTCGCGAACTGAGCTAACGAAGTCTTCGAGCGTCCGCCAGAGATCGTCGACATTCTTTGTAGTCTTAGGAAGGTAATCGGCGAAATCGACCTCGGAATCGCCTAACTTGCGAAGCTTGTGGATGGTGAGCTGGAAGCGATTCTTGTATTTGTTGAGCAAGCCCTTGATTTTGAGGAAATCTTCCTGCTCGAAGGCGTCGATGGCATCTTCGACGTTGTCCCACATTTTGGCTTCGATTTGTCCGCAGCGGTCGGCAAGGGTAAGAGCAAGGTAAGGCTCGCCAGACTTCTTGGGCTTGACCTGCTTGGTGGTGACAACAAAGCTAGAGACGATAACTTTATTCTCGAAGCGGGCGCATTCGGAAAGAAAAAAATCTTTCATAGCTTGGAGGGAGAGCCCACGGACAATGGTTCCGGGCGAAGCCCCGTTGCCGCAAGCTTAACCTAAAATACGCCCAATTTCTTCCTCTTTTTCAGCTCTTTGGCGGTGGATTCCTTGGCGGTGGCAGTCACGACGGGCTTGCTCTGCTTCGGACTTGCACCCGTGTCCACGTATCCCTGCTTGATATCGATAAATGCGTCTTCGCGAAGCTTCTTCAAATATTCTCGCAGCGCCGGCTGCAATCTCTGCATGTAGACCGCTTCCTG
>QHZX01000279.1 GCA_003224835.1 Acidobacteriota bacterium
CGCGAATTCAATGGTCTCGACGTCCGTGGAGTCCACCAAAGACCTCAGCTCATCCATTGCCTTCTTCGGTACGAGGGTTTTCAGTTCCCCTGAGACGCCTTCGAACTTCTGGCCATTGCGTTCCACGTGCGCCAAACGGTGGCCGTCGGTCGCAACCATGGTGATGGACTCAGGTTTAATCACCATCAGCGCGCCATTCAAGGTGTAGCGGGATTCCTCGTTGGCGATGGCAAAACTTGTACGCGCAATCATCCCGCGCAGGACCTGGGCAGGAATGGTCACCACGTTTGCGGTTGGAAAAACTGGCAGGCTGGGGAAATTTGAGCGCGCCATGCCGACCATCTTGGTGTTGGAACGTCCACAGCGGATGCTTACCCAATGGTTCTCAAGCAGCTTGACGGTGATGTCGGCATCCGGCAACAGCTTTACGTAATCATGCAGCTTGCGGGCAGGAATTGTGCACGAGCCCTCTTTCTTCACTTTCGCATTGCAGGAGGTGCGAAGGCTGAGATCAAGATCGGTAGCGGTCAATGAGAGCCGGTCGCCGCCAGCTTCGAATAAATAATTCGACAGGATGGGAATCGTCGTCTTGCGCTCGACTACTCCCTGGGTTGCCGCCAACTCGCGGAGTAGTTCGAACTTGCTGATGGTGATTTCCATCGTGGTGGTTCCAATTGCGGAGGATGCGATCGCTTCTACCGGCATAGACCAAAGACCCCTGCTCGTGTGATGCGACCTGACCTGAACGAAGTGGGCTCGGGTGGGTCGCCTGACTTCTAGTACTTCCTTATATCAAATCAAAATACATTAAAACCAGCAGTAACAGTAGGTGAGTCGGAAAAGTGGAAATCTGTTCCAAGTGTAATCCTTCCTTCAATTCCCGGTGCTACCTTCGTGTCCAAGATCAGACCCGATTGGAGGAGCCCAACAGGGTACAAACGGAACCATTCCTGAGTTCATCCCCTGGTATTTCACAGGTTCCACAACCTGCCCACAGCCACCATTTCGCAATACTCGCCGAAAACTGGAAATCATGGTTCAAACCGCGTTTTATCCGCCAAGTTGCTCAGTCAGCTTATTGAGCATCCTGTTTAAATCTTTGTCGTTCTTCCGCGTCCCTTCAATCTTCTCGACCGAGTGGAGGACGGTTGTGTGGTGCTTGCCTCCGAACTGGCGACCGATTTCCGGAAGCGAGGCTTCGGTCAGATGCTTGGCCAGGTACATCGCAATCTGCCGTGGATAGACAATGGCGCGAGAATTATTTTTTGCCTTGATCTCGAGCAACCGAAGTCCAAATTGCTCGGCTACGGCTTTTTGGATCGACTCAATGGTGACCTTCCTCGCCTGCGAGTCGATGAAATTCTTGAGAACCTGCTGGGTGTAGGGAAGCGTAATCTCGGTGTTGGTCAACGAGGAATGCGCGACTAAGCGGATCAGTGCACCCTCAAGCTCGCGCACGTTCGAGCGAATGTTCGAGGCGATGAACAGAGCGACATCGGTGGGAAGCGTAATCCGCTCTTGCTCACCTTTCTTCTGCAGGATAGCAACCTTGGTTTCGAGATCAGGCGGCTGAATGTCCGCGATTAATCCCCATTCGAAGCGGCTGCGCAAGCGATCTTCAATCTCGGCGAGTTCTTTTGGCGAGCGATCGCTGGCGATCACGATCTGCTTCATCGACTCGTGTAACGCGTTGAACGTGTGAAAGAACTCTTCCTGGGTACGTTCCTTTTGCGCGAGGAACTGAATGTCATCGATGAGAAGCACGTCGACATTCCGGAACTTGTCACGGAAGGTGGTCATCTTGTCATACCGCAGCGAGTTGATCATCTCGTTGGTGAACTTCTCGCTGGAGACATAGCAGATGGCCGCCTGCGGCATCACCCGCTTGACCTCGTGCCCGATGGCCTGCATCAGGTGGGTCTTGCCCATACCCACACCGCCGTACAAGAAGAGTGGGTTGTAGGCTTTCGATGGGCGTTGCGCCACGGCTTGGCAGGCCGCATGCGCGAACTGGTTGCCGCTGCCAATCACAAAGCCGTCAAACGTATAGCGTGCATTGAGTTGGGCAGCGCCATCCCAATCGAAGCGTGACTGTGCAACGTGGATGCCCGCTGCAGCCGGTTGGGGCGCTGAAAGTCCGCCATCGTGACGGACAGGAGTTGCCGCAGGATCGTCATCAGGCGTGACGAATTCGACGTCACGATAATCCATGTTCAGATTATCGAGCGCCTCCTGGATGAGATCGGCGTACTTGTCCCCCACATGACGGAACTCGACCGTAGGAACGCGAACGTACATGATTCCGTTGCTCGAGTGACTGTAACGGGTGGGTTTCAGCCAAGTGTCGTAAGAGTGCCGATTGATTTTCTTTTCGAGCGCATCCAGGATGCGCAACCATGGGTTCGGAGAGAGAGTAGGAGTCGGAACAGACATAATCAAAAATTTTTATGAGGGGCCGCTGGCTGGGGCAGCGCCTTGGTTACACCAAGTTATTGTTAACGGTTTCTTCGTTTACCAGAGAAGCTTTGTTCGACGAACTGGCGGTGGAACCAAATCAATCAGGTTCAACAGAGCGTCATGCTAGCACAAAATTTTTCGGTTTGTGGAAATCTTTTTTCGAAAAATTTTTGCGACGTTCATTTCAACCGCCTAGAAAAATTTCTGTCAAGTAGCAGAGTTGTTAATGCCCCGAGAGTGGTGCAGGTAAGGCGATTCGCCTAGTCCGAAGATAATTTTCTTTTGTTTCGTGCTGCAATATTTTCGTCACGACAAGATTAATCTGCAATGTCGGGCTTTTGTTTTCCTTAGCGGCGAGCAAATTAAGTTTTTATTTTTTGGTCGGAGGATTCCGGCATTCCGAACGAGAATAATAAAGCTCAAAGCCTCCCGGAAGCTTAATGTCGCTGCGCTGATACTGCGCTGTGATGTATGCGACGAGTTTCGGATTGGTATGGACCAGCTCAAGATTTTCCCGGCTGTTGATGGCAAACTCTGGATTGAGCAAAATGAGCCTGGTGCGCTCCCGCTGCAAAGCGTCGATATATGACTGCTGAACCTGATCACTTCGGGGCCATAAAAAATAGGTATCCCAAATAGGCGCCCGCGTATTCAGGAACGCGTACAGCCCCGGATAATACGGTGCGGCAAAGAATCCACCGTCGTGAGGCCCGCAATCGCGAAATGCAGCCTCGACAGTATTCATGAATCCTGCTTGCGCCGAAGGAACCTCGAAGAACTTACCGTCCATATTGATTCGAGCCAGGCTTGCGGGCGCACTACGCTTGGCGCGGAGATGTTGCACCAGAGGCTCAATGGGCATCCAAGCGGCTAACACCAGAAACACCGACCCACAAAAAACAATCACGGACCTTCGCCGGACAGCTTCTTGCCACAGGTGCTTCGAGAAGGCGCCGGTTGCGAGTACGAAAGGCACTACGCCTTGGGCGATGTGAAAAAAGTCCGAAGTATAAAACGCATGAACCAGGAACCCGACTCCAGCCGCAGCCGAAGCGACGGAGAGCCACAGGGCACGATCGAGTTCACCTTTGGACCGAACAGCACGCCACAGTAAATACGCGTAGGTAACAGGAACAGCGACGCACAGCCAGGAAACCCCACGCGTCTGCAGAAGGTCCACTCCATGAAGTCTAAGCAGATGAACGTGCCAGGGAAATGGTACGGGCAATGACCACGACCAACGCGGCGTCAGAAGGACAGACTCGTAGAACCGCGTAGCGAAACCGTTGACCGCGACGACCATGAAAACCATCGGCGAATATCCGATGAGCACTCCGGTTGCTATTGCCCCCAGCGCCCGGGAGAGCACGGGACCTTCGCGACGGATCGTCAGCAAGAGAAGTGCGACGAAAGCGGCAATTCCGCAAAATATGCCGGAATTTCTTCCGAAGAATGCGGCCAGCCCGATCAGGATGCCGAGAAGAAGCCAGCGTTTCAGCCGTTTCGGGCCGGCGAACACAAATGCAATTGTGGCGAGACAAATAAGGGATAGAGTCTGCTCGTAAATTTTGTGACGAGGAAAGCCAATGACAACTCCCAAAAGGAGAAGAATTGCGACACGCCATACCCGGCTGAGTGCTGCGCGTACCATTGCCACATACGTGAGTGCGAGGCCCATGATCGCGAACAGATAGTTCGCCAGCAGTTGTTCGAAGAACCCATTGCGCCCGAGCAACTTGAATACTCCCGCGGACCAGTAATATCTTCCGGGGTCATAGCTGAAAAAATCGCGGAGCGGAACATCTCCGAATGCAGTGCGCTGGCTTATGTACCACAGCCAGCCCTCATCACCCAAATTGAAGCCGTAACGCCATTGCAATAAAAAGACAGCCATCGAAACTGCAGCACTCAGCAGGACAGCTTCGAAAAGATTTAGCCAAGTCCGAGGGCGTACTTCGGTCTGAGACCCGTTTCTAGTGGCCTGAGATCTATTTTCGGCGTGTAAAGATGGTTTCATCGAGGGCAGGTGCTGCTGCCACAATAATTGTGCTCAGCCTAACATTGCCTTTGACAATGCGACAGAATTACACCTTCCTCTCAGCCGTCATTTATACTTTGATTTCGCTAAATTTAAGCAAAGTATCAGCTAAGGACAGGAGCGCAAGAGACTTTTCATGCCGAAACGTACATTCCAGCCGAACCGCCGCCGCCGATCAAAGACGCACGGCTTCCGGACCCGTATGAAGACCCAGGGCGGACGGGCGGTCATCTCCCGGCGCAGGGCCAAAGGGCGCAAGCGAGTTTCCGTAAAACCCGGATTTCGTGAATAGGTAAGTACGGGCGAGAATCCTTGGACTTCCCTCAGGACCAGCGCCCGTCCCCCAAATGAAGTTTTGCGAAGGCGCGGGCACTTCGTCCGTTTAACTGTGAAGGTGAATCAAGCAGTCCAACCGAACCCGAAGCGGTTTCCGAAGAG
>QHZX01000098.1 GCA_003224835.1 Acidobacteriota bacterium
CCAGGCTTGAAGCATCCTGCCCGCTGCTCCCCATGGTGTGACCGAGAATCAGCGAGATGACGAAGATTCCGATTGCGTAGTCCCAATAAAAAAGCTCAAAACGATAATTCTTTACACCTTTATAAGTGTTGGCCCATGATCCCCAGCAAATCGCGCTGGCAATCATCATGGCCAGCGCAACTCCCAACGATTGTGGAGTGAACATTCTTTCTCCTTCGAACAGCGCGCTTATGATTCGGTCATTTGCCTTGAATCCGCGAGTGGCAGCGATCTTCCGGCACGCGTACAGGTACGGAGTTTGGAGTGGCCAAGCCCTTTGTCTCCCCGTATAGATTGGCCACTGAGCCTAGCGTCGGGTGAAAAGAGTGTCAAGGGAGAAGTGCAGCCAGGATCTATACGGCGCGCACGGCATCGCCTCACAATTGGCAGCCCAGTTGCCGTTTGACACCATTCGATTGCCGTCATTAAACTCGAAAATCCTCAAGTCTCTCGCGGAACCTTCCGCAGACTATATGCCAAAGCGTCCCCGCATCGCGGTGGTCGGAAGCGCCAACATCGACCTCGTGACCTATACCGATCAATTTCCCAAACCAGGCGAAACAATCTTTGGCCAGAAATTCGATCTTGGCTTTGGAGGCAAAGGCGCCAACCAAGCCGTCGCTGCCAAGCTCTGTGGTGCAGAAGTTTTCATGATCGCGCGAGTGGGAAGCGATCTTTTCGGGCCAGCGACAATTAAGAATTTCGAATCACTGGGAATTGACGCATCGCATATTCGCCAAGTGCAAGGCGTTTCCAGCGGAGTGGCCCCGATCTTCGTTGATTCTTCTGGGCAGAATCGCATTCTGGTCGTGAAGGGCGCAAATGACTCTCTCAAACCGGCCGACATCGACGCCGCAGCTGAGGTGCTCAAGAGCGCGGAGTGTATCGTTCTGCAATTTGAAATCCCGTTAGAAACGGTTTACTACACGGTGCAATTTGCGCGCCGAAATAAAATCCGATGCATCGTCAATCCGGCGCCCGGGCAGCCGATCGACATGAAGTCCATTGCGGATCTCGACTATTTCGTCCCTAACGAGAGCGAAGCGGAAACAATTTCGGGGATCCCGGTTCGCAGTGTCGATGACGCGAAAAGGTGCGCCGAGAAATTCCTCGCAGGCGGGATCCACCGTGTGATCATCACTCTCGGTGCAAATGGTTCTCTTCTGGCCACGAAGGACGGCATGGAGCACGTCCCCGCTTTCAAGGTAAAAACGATCGACAGCACCGGGGCAGGCGACGCATTCATCGGTAGCTTTGCAAGCTTTCTTGGCGAGGGGTTGCCGGAACTCGAAGCCGTGCGGCGGGCGAATCTTTATGCAGCATTGTCAACGATCAGCCCAGGCACTCAAAAATCGTTTTATGACAGCTCACGTTTCGCTGCCGAATGGGTGCAGCGCCACAGAGAGTAGTGTAAAAGCGCGTCAACTAGCGATTGCTCGAACCTTAGTAACCTTACTTTCGCAGTGTGTTTTGGACCCGGCACGTTTGACCGGTGCCTTTGATCAGGGGACCACGACTTGGACCTCGTTCGAGTATGCACTTTCCTGCCCGCTGGAATTTACCGCCGTCGTCACGTAATAGTAGGTTTGCGATGCCGCAACCGAGCCGTCCACGTAGGCGGTGCTCGGGGCCAGCGAGGAATTAATTTTCGCGAATGGTCCCGCTGCCGCGCTGCTTCGGTAAACGTTATAACCGGTAACCTGTGATGTGCTGGGCTGCCATGACAAGCTGACGCTGTGCGTTACTAGTGCGATCCCCGAGCCGGTGAGGGACTCGCTAACAGTGGAGGTGTTGGTTGAAAATGAGAGTGTCGCCGATGCTGTCCCACTACTCTGCGGCTTAAAGAGTACCGTATATGGCAGGCTCTGGCCGGCCGCAATTGTCGTCGGCAGAGATATCCCGCTCAAAGAAAATTCCGAACTGCTACTGCCGGCGGAAGTCACAGTAACACTTGATCCCGCAGCAGTGAGGCTCGCGGTCCTGGACACGGTCGTACCTACGTTTACATTTCCGAACGATACGCTTGCCGGGAATACACTGAGTTGTCCGGGGGCTGTGCCGGCACCATTCAGAGGTATTGTGACATTGATGTAATTGTTCACATTTAGTCCCTGAAATGAACCGTTGACCAAACCAGTTGAGCTGGGGGAAAACGAGACGGTAAATGTGTAGCTCTGTCCTGGAGTCAGAGTTAAAGGCAAAGACAGCCCCGTAACTGCGAATCCCGCTCCTTTCATGAGGTCACCATTTACCGTGACGGTGCCATTTTTTGCATTAGTAAGCGTCACGAGCACTTTCGAAGTGTTGCCGGTCTGTACATTCCCAAAATACACGCTCGGCGGATTGGGTATTAGCGACTTGATCGCCATCCCGGAACCACGAAGTGGAAGAAGTGCATTGCCATTGAATGCAATGCTTCCGCTGCTTGAGGCGGAAGATGTCGGCTGAAAGGTAACGGTTACTACGAAACTTTCTCCCGGAGCCAAGGTCAACGGTAGTGCCGGATAGCTCAGGCTGAAGCCTATGGCACTTGTAGAGATCGCAGAAATACCGTAACTCGTTGTGCTCGCGTTGGTGACTGTAACCGGCAAGCTTTCGGACTGCCCGACGACTACTTCGCCAAAGCGCAAAATGTTCGGGTTAAAAGTTAGTGTTGCGGTGGCGGCTGCTGGTGTTTCCAACGCAGCAGCGAAGAGCAAAGCGCCGACCAGGAAAAAGACGTACTTCGAGATAGGCTGGGGGAGGGTCATAACAATTTCAGTTTGATGAGTGTTCAGGGATCAGTGAAGGTCTCAATAGTTCATTCAGGCCAATGAGGAGGGCCTGTTCACGATGCTACAAATTCCACAAGGGAAAACGGCAGAAGGACATTGTGCATCGGGAAGTTACTGGGATCTATGTGCGGCAGCGCACATAATTGTTAGCAGAATTTAAGGAATGATTAGGGCTCTGAGTGAACTTACAAATCCAGCTAGATTTTCACGGTACACATGAGAGCTCCAGCGGCTCGCACGTTACCGTTACCCGGCCCTGTTACTATCTCGAGCTCACTGCCCCTCTTGCAATATTGGAATAGGCAGATTCGCCCTCCGAGTTAAAGGCACGAACCCTGTATGCGAAGTGTTCGCCTTTCCTCAAAGTCGAGTCACCGTAATCAGTCGCATTGTTCGTCAACTTTGCGATCTGAGTCCAAGATTCTTTGGCATCGCCGGCATTCTCAATTTTTCTTTCAACCACAATGCCGGTCGGATCTCCGCCGTGAACTTCCCAACTCAGTTTCGCCGAATTTCCAGATACAGAAATGTTGAGAGAGCTCGGAGCTTCCGGCAGAACCGGCCAGTCGAAGTAGTCAGCATCCGTAATTGCCATGACGCTGTCCTTCACAGGCAGACCTTC
>QHZX01000099.1:0-2306 GCA_003224835.1 Acidobacteriota bacterium
CTTATCTCGCCTACCCAGCGCTTACGCGCTGGGCTAAGTTATTCCGCCCCTTCGGGGCTGGGTCCGATGTCTCCGATTGACCTGCTCGGAGTCAATCTTTGATCGCACGCCTCGAAACAGGATCATCGAAGCTAGTGCTGTAACGCTCCACGCGACCGGTTATTTCCCGCCTTGCGCCTTGCCGATGATGTTGTCCGCCTCGCCACGCGGTACTTCTTCATAACGCGCAAAGTGCATTGAATACTCCGCGCGGCCTTGAGTCGAAGAGCGCATGTGCGTCGCGTAGCCAAACATTTCTGCCAGCGGCACAATCGCCTTGATCACCTGCGAACCGGCGCGATGCTCCATGCCTTCAATGCGTCCGCGACGCGAACTCAGGTCGCCCATGATGGCTCCGGCAAAATCTTCCGGCGTGACCACTTCCACCGCCATCACCGGCTCGAGCAAGACCGGCGAAGCTTTGCGCGCAGCCTCTTTGAACGCCATCGAACCGGCAATCTTGAATGCCATTTCATTCGAGTCAACATCGTGATAACTGCCATCGTAAAGCGTGACCTTTACGTCAACGACGGGATAGCCCGCCATCACTCCGCCCTCAAGCGCCTCTTGAATTCCCTGGTCGATCGGCTTGATGAATTCTTTCGGCACTGAGCCGCCGATAATGTCATTAACGAACTCGTAGCCTGTGCCCGGAGGTTGAGGATCGAGCTTGATCTTGGCGTGACCATACTGTCCGCGTCCGCCGGTCTGGCGAATGTATTTGCCTTCGGCTTCCGAATGTTTGCGGATGGTCTCGCGGTAAGCCACCTGCGGCTTGCCAACATTGGCTTCGACCTTGTACTCGCGCATCATGCGATCGATGATGATCTCGAGGTGCAACTCCCCCATGCCGCTGATGATCGTCTGTCCGCTGTCGGGATCGGTGTGAACTTTGAAAGTGGGATCTTCCTGGGCCAGCTTGGCCAACGCCATGCCCATCTTTTCCTGATCGGCTTTCGTCTTGGGCTCGACTGCGACGGAGATAACCGGAACGGCAAATTCGATGGATTCAAGCGTGATCGGGTGCTTCGGATCGCAAATCGTGTCGCCAGTAGAAACGTTCTTCAGGCCGACCGCAGCGCAAATATCGCCCGCTAGAATTTCCTGAATATCTTCGCGCTTGTTGGCGTGCATCTTCAACAGACGACCAATGCGTTCGTTTCTTTGAGTGCGCGAATTCAGTACCGACTCGCCAGACTTGATCTGTCCCGAGTAAACGCGGATAAATGTCAGCTGGCCCACGAACGGATCGGCCATGATCTTGAAAGCCAAAGCCGAAAACGGCTCGCTGTCTGCCGCTTTGCGAGTTATTGTGGTGCCTTTGTCAGGATCGGTGCCGTGAGTTTCCGGCACATCGAGCGGGGACGGCAGATAGTCGACAACTGAGTCGAGCAGCGGCTGAATGCCCTTATTTTTGAAAGCTGTGCCTACAACCACCGGGAAAACTTTCAACGCGATCGTCGATTTACGCAGTGAGGCTTTCAGTTCCGGGGCGGAAATTTCTTCGCCCTCGAGAAACTTGTGCAGCATGGCGTCGTCGTTCTCGGCGACGGTCTCAACCAGTTGGGCGTGGAAAGCTTCGGCTTTCTTCTTCAGCTCGGCGGGAATTTCTTCGGTGACGTACTCTGCCCCCAGGGTCTCATCTTTCCAGATGATGGCCTTCATCTCGAGGAGGTCAACTACGCCTTTAAATTTGTCTTCTTGTCCGATAGGAATCTGAATGGCGACCGGCTTGGCATTGAGGCGCTTGCGAAGGGTATCGACGGCATGCTCGAAATCGGCGCCCATCTTGTCAATCTTGTTAATGAAGCAAATTCGCGGAACCCCGTACTTGTCGGCCTGACGCCAAACTTTTTCGGACTGCGGCTGCACACCGTGGACTGCGTCAAACACAGCGACTGCGCCATCGAGCACACGGAGCGAACGCTCGACTTCGGCGGTGAAATCGACGTGACCGGGCGTATCAATAATGTTGATGCGAATATCGCGCCAGGTGCAGGTGGTGGCGGCGGAAGTAATGGTGATGCCGCGCTCCTGCTCCTGCTCCATCCAGTCCATGGTGGCGGTGCCTTCGTGGACCTCGCCTAAGCGGTGCGTGCGACCGGTATAAAAGAAAATCCGCTCAGTCGTGGTCGTCTTGCCGGCGTCGATGTGCGCCATGATGCCGATGTTTCTGCAGCGCTCTAATGGGACGGTTCTGGACACAGCTTTCTTCTTGTCGTCCTTACGGACATCCTGTTCGCCAACGATATTTGCCGGGGTACTCA
>QHZX01000099.1:2363-6810 GCA_003224835.1 Acidobacteriota bacterium
TACCACCGATAATGTGCGAAAGCCTTGTTGGCTTCGGCCATGCGGTGTACGTCTTCTTTCTTCTTGATTGCTGCGCCTTTGCCATTGGCGGCGTCGAGCAATTCGTTGCTTAACTTGTCGATCATGCCTTTTTCAGCGCGGCCGCGGGAGTAAGTCACCAGCCAGCGGATCGCGAGCGAAGTGCGGCGATCGGGGTTCACTTCGACCGGAACCTGATAGTTCGCGCCGCCGACACGTCGGGTCTTTACTTCGAGCAGCGGCTTGGCGTTCTCGACTGCTTTGGTAAAGAGCTTCAGCGGCTGGTCTCCGCCTTTTTGCTCCAACCGCCTGAGGGCTTCATAAAAGATGCCCTCGGCAGTGCTCTTCTTGCCTTGCCACATCATTGAGTTGACGAACTTCGTCACCAGATCGGAACCGTAAACCGGATCCGCCTCAACCGTGCGCTTTGGAACATGTCCTTTACGAGGCATCTGAACTCCAGGTTTCTCTTATCCCTTTTTCGGTCTCTTCGCTCCGTACTTTGAGCGGCCTTGCATGCGGTTCGCGACGCCCACCGCGTCCAGCGTTCCGCGAATTACGTGATAACGCACACCCGGAAGGTCTTTCACGCGGCCACCGCGGATCAGCACAATCGAGTGCTCCTGCAGGTTGTGGCCGACGCCGGGAATGTAAGTAGTGACTTCGATTCCATTGGTCAAACGCACGCGCGCCACTTTGCGCAGAGCCGAGTTCGGCTTTTTCGGGGTTTGCGTGTATACACGGGTGCAGACGCCCCGCTTCTGGGGGCAAGATTGCAGCGCCGGACTCGCGGTCTTGTACCGCGGCCGCTTCCTTCCCGCCTTAACCAACTGATTAAAAGTAGGCACTCTGGCCGCTCCTTCACAGCGTGACGCCTCGCGCACAAAATCGGACACGAGCGATCACTCACAAACCTATTTCCCAGATCATTTCCAGGATTCAGGGCTGAATGGCTGCGCCATTCATGCTTCCGGCCACACCCTCACCGGAGATTTTGTTTTCCCTTTGACAGGTCTGACGACGGTGGCTCCAGGCCCTATTCGGGAGGCGCTCCGTTTCGACAGCATCGCTCCGCATATTCTCCCTTGACAGGAGCGGTTCGCAGAACGTTTCAGCGAGGGGTCTTCAGCGCTCTGAAGACTGATGTAAACCTTATTGCGCCTTTATTGCGCCAGCTTTGCAAAAAGCGCATGTCAGGACGCAATACAGGCAAGCCACTTCAAACTCGCGGAACTGTTTAAATATAGCAATCGCGAAAGCAGATCGTCAACCGGGTTATTCGTGCATCTCACGTTTAAAGTGAGTGGCTGCGCAGGTGCGGACGAGGCGCGGGGAGAAAAGCAGGTTCCTCACCGCTAAAGCGGTTCGGAATGACATCGGGATAAAGGGGTTCGGAATGACATCGGGATAAAGGGGTTCGGAATGACATCGGAATAAAGCGGTTCGCAATGACATCCGGAATTTGGGAATTACATTGTGCGTCGGGTTGCTGAAAAAATGATCAGCCTCTACACTGAGAGTTTTCCAGAACAGGCAGGCCATTCCTTTTTGAAGGGTTTCATGGGAAAGTTCTTTTCCGCAATATCTTTAGGTTTTTTGATCGTTGCTTGTGCGCTTTTGCCGTCCTGTGGCAGCAGTAGTCCTACGAAGGTCAGGCCCGAAGTGCCGCCAACCGGAGTTTCACTCCGCCCCGGGCCGGACCTCTCGCTGGAAGTGGGCGATGCGGTAGGATTTAGCGCTAGTCCGGCAGCGGACACCTTTGATTTTCACTCCAGTAACCCCTCAGTTCTGACCATCGCTACCAACGGACAAGCTTGCGCGGGAACTTGGAATTCATTGACCGTTCCGCAAATATGTACCCCTGGGCCGGTCGGAACCGCCCAGGTGACGGCGAGCACTCTGGGTGTGACCAGTCCTCCAGTGACGGTCTACGTTCATGCTCCGATCACGAGCATTGTGGTAAGTAAAGTCCCAGGTCAGCCGCAGACGATTAGGAATGACTGCATTTCCAAGGGGGCGCTGCACGGGCCAGAAAAATGGCTTCTCCAGGCGACCGCATTCAATGGAAGCACAGACATTACTGCCTCGGTCGGTCCGTTTTCCTGGCAACAGATCAATCCGAATTTCTCAGATATTGTCAGATTGACGAGGCCGGCCACAGGGACGCAAGGATGTCTTCTCAGTCCACAAGGGCAGTGTTTAAACCAAGAAATCGTGACCGCAACCACGCCGGGCGTGGGCCAGATTTACGCATCCGCGAGTGGACTCATTGGCCAACCGATTTCAGTTGAGACCTGCAGGGTAGAAAAGATTTCACTTGCCGCAGCCGGAGATCCCACCGGATCAATTACCTCTTTTCTCGTAAACTCCGGTGCTTCGACTACGCTAAATGCAACCGTTACAGATATCGCGGGCCAGAATGTGACGGGAGTGCCCCTCACATGGAGCCCATCGAACCGGGTATCATTGCGAGTTTCCGCCAACAACAGCACACCGATTTACGGGAGCATTGGAACTGTCAGCACGTCGGGTGCTGGCCAAGGAACGGTTATCGCTTCTTGCACGCCGCCCACTTGCAACGGGGGCATCAACCCGTCCTTGCCGATTTATCCCCAGGCAGCATTCAACTTCGATGTTCAGAACACCAGCACTACAGCTCCGAATCCTACGGTTTATGTGACCACGACAGGTTGCGCTACAACCAGCGCTACGTGCACGCCAACATTGGTTCCGGTGGGCAGAGGTTCCTCGACCTCGCCCTTTATCACAGGACAACCGGTTGTGCTGCCGAATACGCCGAACTCTTTTCTTTTCGATAGTACCGGTAGCACTGCTTACCTGGGAGTGGACAGGTCGAATTTTAATCAACAGGGCTTGATGTTTTTCAGTGGCAGTTCGGTCACAAAGGTGACCAGTACGCCGGGGAGAGTGCTGGCAGTTTCTCCCGACGGGACCTCGGCGATCATCTCGGACACGGTTGATACCCCGAACAAACTTTTCATCTGCACGAATTGCAACTCGAATTCTCGAAACGTGAATACGTTGCTGATAAATTCCGCGAGTGCCGCGGCATTCTCGCCGGACAGTTTGAAGGCGTACATCCTGGCCGGAAACAATCTGTATGTTTATTCCAAGCTAGATCCGCTGCTAACAATCCAACTTGGCGGAGCGGCAAACGACGTTGCTTTCCACCCCGAAGGCGGTTTTGCGTATCTGGCTGGACCTTCAACGTCGATAACTCCGTATCGCACCTGTGACAACGCTCCGATTTCAGCCGCAACCGTGAGTACACCGAACGCTCCTTTAATTATTCGAGCGCTGCCGGATGGCACAACATTGCTGGTATTGGACCCGCCCAATATCGACCTGGTAAGTACAACATTGAACGCTCCTCTTCTGTCTTGTACTGGAACCCTGACCGACACGATCGCTTCTTTCAACCTTGGCCAGGGCAGCTTCATTCCAGCCCAATTCCTTATTTCGCCGGACGGTTCTACTGCGTACATTCTGGGAGAAACCCAAGCTGGACAGCCGCCGTCGAGGCTGCCGTTCATCATGGTATTCAACGTGAACACGCAGGCCTCGTCAGTGCTGTCACTCTCGAACAGTGCAACCCCACTCAGCGCGTCGATCTCGGCTGATGGGAAATTTTTGTTCGTTGGCGCGGACGACGGCACTTTGCACGTAATCGACACGAGTTCCGGGCTGGATACACAGCAGGTAACTTTCCCATTTCCGACGAATGAATTGTGTTTTGGTCCGGGAAATCCGCCGACGCAAGTGCCACTGTCGCAGGTCAGAATATCCGACGCAACGCAGAATGGTTCGCAAACTGTGTATAGCTACTCGCTAATTTCGGGACCGGCCCTGGCGGTGGGACAGAGTATTACCATCGCGGACATGGGCGTCGGCGCAGATGACGGTACGTTCACTATCAGCGGTTTGGGAATAGATGCGAAGGGGAACCCGACGTTCACGGTGACGAATTCACTTGGAGTTACCGCCGCCAATCAAAGCGGGCTGGGAACCGTGCCGATTTCGTGCAATCCAGATTTGGTGATGGTCAAGCCGTAAGATTTCCGGCTTACTTTTCCACGCCCCGGGCTGACTCCAATTCCTTCCCGATGCTGTCGAGCACGCCATTAATGAATTGCGCGGACTCAGGCGAGGAAAACTTGCGCGCGATTTCAATGGCTTCATTGATGACAACGGCGCGGGGAGTGGCAGGGTAACCGAGCATCTCGGCAACGGCGGCGCGAAGAACATTGCGATCCACCGCAGCCATGCGGTCCATGCGCCAGTTTTCGGCGTGGGACTTAATCAGGGCGTCGATGTCGTCGCTGCGATCTTGGGCCACGCGGAATATATCTTCGGCGAAGCCCTGGACTTCGCGTTCGACTTCGCCGCGACCTTTCCAAAACGTTCTGCG
>QHZX01000188.1 GCA_003224835.1 Acidobacteriota bacterium
AACCTTAGTACCATCTATTTGGCCTACCCCCCTTGCGAAGTTGACCAATTTTGCCTAGCATCCCAAATGAAAGCCGGCCTGCAAGGTTGGTGATGGCGGTAACCGATTTTTGAACCAATGCTTGAATGAACGGGGCCTGACTCGTATCTGATCTGGTGTGCCATGCTCCGCCATGCGGAGAGGCCTAAAGGGTCGCGGAGGGTCCCAAACGTCTACCGACGGTTCATTCTCGGCCCGTCACACGGTCAAGTGGGTCGGCTTTTTATTTGAATTCAGAAGTAAGAAGTCAGAATACAGAAGTCTAAGACCCTCACTGCAATTAAATCTTGGGCGTACGTTTTTTCGTTCTTAATTCTGACTTCTTACTTCTGCATTCTGCCTTCTGCCTTCTTTACTTCTGCATTCTGCCTTCTTACTTCTGCCTTCTTTACTTCTGCATTCTGCCTTCTTACTTCTGCATTCTGCCTTCTTACTTCTGCATTCCGACTTCTTACTTCTGCATTTTCCTTCTGTATTCCATCCTGTTCTGCATCTAAAATAATAATCAGTGTTCCCCAGACTCTTTCAATTCGGTCACTTCGCCATACCAACATACGGAGTCCTGGTCGCGACTGGCGTGCTGGTCGGCCTCTGGATCAGCGTCCGCAACTCCGCCAAACAGGGCATCAAGCCTGCGAATGCTTGGGATTTTGGTATCGCCGTCGTACTGGCAGGGATCATAGGCTCCAAGCTGCTTTATATATTGGTTGATTGGCGCTTCTATGTTGATCATCCGCGCGAGATTTTCAGCCTGGCGACGTTACAGGCTGGAGGAGTCTTCAGCGGCGGGCTTATAGGGGCATTTGTTGTTGCGGCGTGGTATCTGCGCAAGCACCATATGCCGGCGCTCGCGACCTGCGACGCATTTTCACCAGGCCTCGCCATGGGCCATTCGATAGGACGCTTAGGTTGTTTTGCGGCCGGATGCTGTTACGGCAAGCCCACAGACCACTTCTGGGGCGTGACGTTCACCAATCCACTTGCGAATGAACTCGTCGGAACGCCGTTAGGTCACGCTCTGGAGCCCACCCAATTGTTTGAATCTGCGGTCGAGTTGGGCATCTTCTTCCTTCTCACCTGGATGTTCAAACGCAAGAAATTCGATGGCCAGATTTTCGGGGCATACCTTTTTCTCTACGGTATTGCGCGATTTTTCCTGGAATTCCTTCGTGATGACCCGGGCCGCGGCTCGGTTTTCGGCGGAGTTCTGAGCGGAACCCAACTCATCGCGATAGGGCTTGTTCTCACCGGCGGAATTATCTGGTACCTGCGGCCTACCCCCAAGGTCGTCCTGGCTGCCGCGACCCGCTAAAGCTCGGCTCATTCCGTAAACTGTCATCCTGAGCGCAGTCGAAGGATCCCTTCTCGCTTCGCATTAGCAACGACGCTTCGTGGAGTTCCCACACGCCCCGCAATTTTGGCCTGTCGCAGGAATTCCCCTCGAAGTTCATCGTTGTGCGAAGATCAAAGGGGTTCTTCGACTACGCAGGCCGAGCAGGACTCTCCGCTCAGAATGACAGCGTGCAATTGAAACCGTGGAAATAAGAAATTTCAACGTCGGTCCAGAACAAGCCGGCAGACGATTGGATCATTTTCTCGTGAGGCAACTTCCCGACTCCAGCCGTTCCCGAATCCAGCAGCTTATCGCTCAAGAAAAAGTTCTTGTCGATGGCAATCCGGCGAAGGCTTCACTTCATCTTCGCGGAGGCGAGCACATTGAAATTATCGGCGAAGTGGAACGTCCACCTCTGCGCGCCATGCCAGAAGAGATTCCGCTCGACGTGCTTTTTGAAGATGATGACGTCGCGGTCGTAAACAAACCCGCCGGCATGATGGTCCATGCGGGTGCCGGTGCTACCGACGATGAACGAAACCGAGGAACTCTGGTCAATGCCCTGCTGCATCGCTTCGGCGTGCTTTCCGATGTGGGTGGCGAACTGCGTCCGGGAATCGTTCACCGCCTGGACAAAGAGACGAGCGGCCTGATCGTGATTGCAAAAAATGATATTGCCCATCGCAAATTGGGCGCCCAGTTTTCCGGAAGAAAGGTAAAGAAGACGTACCTAGCCCTTGTTCACGGATGGCCAAAGAGCGACAGGGGCACCATCTCCAGCCCGATCAGCCGCGACGCTATACGCCGTACTCGTATGACGACGCGCCGCAGGGGCGGGCGTGAAGCCATCACGAAGTATGCCGTGCAGCGACGAATTGAATCAGAATTCGGAAAATTCACGCTGCTTCAGGTAAAAATCGAAACCGGCCGCACTCATCAGATTCGTGTCCACATCTCTTCTCTCGGCTACCCAGTAGTCGGTGACACCCTCTATGGGGCGCCACGCGAAATCCGGGCCAAATCTGGCGCAAACATCTCACTAGCTCGCAATTTTCTGCACTCGGCTGAGATTCAGTTCGAGCATCCCCGCAGTGGCGAGCCGCTGAGCTTTTCTAGTCCTGTTCCGGAACAGCTCACAGAATTCTTGAGCCTTTTGGAGCCTAATCCTTCCACTCAGAAGCGTCTATAATGAGGTATTCATGGATCGCTTCCGTGCTACATATTTGCTCCTGATTGGAGTCTTGCTGAGCGCGCCTGTCATTGCCCAGAACTCCGCTCAGTATTCGGATCAAGCCACGGACGATCTGCCCGCAGCGCCCTCGGCTGTCGTTCAGAAAAAGCAGGCACCGCCCCGCGAGGCGGCCCCCGCAATCCCACCGCAACAGCAGCCCGCGCCGGCCCAGAACCCACAGTCGGAGCCACAGCCCGAGTCAAGCGCTCCGGTTCCACCAGCCTCCTCGGAAGACCCTGTTGCCGCCAGGAACAATGCCGATTCCGGTGGCGTTCCCAAAACAAGCGGGGACGAGGCCTTCCGCACAACCGTTAACGAGGTCCCGGTCGTATTTACGGTTACAGACAAACACAACCATTACGTGCGCGACTTGAACAAGAGCGACTTCAAAGTGATAGATGACGGCAGACCGGTCATTCAGATTCGCAGCTTTCGACGCGAGACCGAGTTACCTTTGCGCGTTGGCCTCCTGATCGATTCCAGCGCTTCAGTTCGCGGTCGCTTCAAATTCGAGCAGGAAGCCGCGATCGAATTTATGAATCAAACCATCCGTCCCAGGTTCGATGAAGCTTTCGTACTTGGTTTCGATTCCAGCCTCGAGGTCACGCAGGAGTTCACCGGCGATACCGAACGGCTCTCGAAGGGCATACGTAGTTTGCGTCCCGGCAATAGCACGCGCCTTTATGATGCTATCTATTACGCCTGCCGCGAACGGTTATTGGACAGAGCGGAGACAAGATCGGTCCGTAAAGCCATCGTTTTGATCACCGATGGAGAAGACAATTCCAGCCGCTCGACTCGCGAAGAAGCCATTGACATGGCTTTGCGGGCAAATGTCATCGTTTATACGATCAGCACCAATTTTCCGGGCTATGCGGAGAGTGGCAAGTACGACAAGATCCTGCAGCGCATAGCAGACGCCACCGGAGGCCGCTGGTTCGAGCCGTTTCAGGTGACAGACGTCGCAAACGCCTTCGCTCAAATCCAAGCCGATCTGCGCAGTCAGTATGCATTGGCGTATCATCCTGAAGATTTCAAGCATGATGGCCGGTACCGCACCATCGAGATCATGGCCGAGCACAAGGGCCTAAAGGTGCACAGCCGCCACGGGTATTACGCGCCGACGGATTGATGGAGCCGTCGTCTGCCGTCGGTCTCAACCGTGCGGATTTTAGCCGACAGCTGAAGGCCGACGACCGACGACACTTCACATTCGAGATTTTGTTTTCTGAAAGGAAAGACTTTGAGTCCAACCGATACTGCACCCAGCACAAAACGCGAAATAGAAGTTGAAATTCCTCCTGAAGAGGTCTCGCGTGAAACTGAGGTGTTGATCCAGAAATATCAGAAGCTGGCGCGCATCCCGGGGTTTCGCCGCGGGCATGTTCCAGCGTCCATCATTCGTCAGCGTTTCTCTCAGGATATTCAGAATGATGTGATCGACGCTCTGGTGCCGAAGTACTTTCGCAAGGAAACTGAGCGTCTGGGTGTGGTCCCAATTTCGCAACCCCGAGTTACCGATCTGCACGCCAATGAAGGCAAGCCCATGCACTTCAAGGCCAGCTTCGAAGTCATGCCTGAGATCAAAATCGAGGGTTACAAGGAACTTCGTGCCGAGCACCCTGAAATTTCCGTCACCAATGAAGAAGTCGAAGAGTCGCTAAAAAACCTGCGGGAGCAGAAAGCCACTTTCTCTCCGATTGAAGGCCGGACAATTACTGATGGTGACTACGCCCAGGTATCGCTGGACGGCACGCCAAAGAACGACGAATCCGGAACAAAGCCAGTTCACATGGATGACGTACTGGTCGAGATTGGTGGAAAAACCACCATGCCGGAATTCACCGAGAATCTGCGCGGCGCAAGTCCGGGCGAGGAACGTACATTCGATGTTCATTATCCGGAAGATTTTTCTGACGAGCGGCTTCGCGGGCAAACCTTCAGCTACAAAGTTAAGATCAATGCAGTCAAACAAAAATCTTTGCCCGAACTGAATGAGGATTTCGCCAAAGAGCTCGGGGAATTTACCTCTGTCGAGGAAGTTCGCCAACGCATCCGCGAAGGCATGGAACACGAACGACGGCAGACGGCAGAGCGTGAAGCCAAAGACAAACTATTAGCTGAGCTCATTCGGCGAAACGAGTTCGAGGTTCCAGAAGCTCTCGTCGAGCATCAAATTGATATCCGCCTCGAACGTGGCCTTCGAGCCCTGGCAGCCCAGGGAATGAGTTCCGAGCACATGAAGAAAATGGATCTCCCGCGTCTTCGTGCCGGGCAGCACGACCAGGCTCTGCAGGAAGTAAAGGCCGCATTGTTGCTGGAAAAAATTGCAGAAGAAGAAAAAATTGAGGTCGGCGATGATGAAATTAATCAGGAGATTGAGGCTCTCGCGAAGCAGACAAACCAGGCGCCGGATGCGATCCGCGGACGTTTGACACGTGATGGAGCGCTGGATAGAATCCGGAACAGGATCCGCAACGAAAAGGCCCTCGATTTCCTGTATCGTCAATCTGCTTAGCGAAAAAATTTCCAATCCCCCCATCATCCGGAATTTCCGGGCAGGAGTGTGAGAAGTGAGTGAGAAAGACGCACGCATGATGTTGGTCCCAATGGTCATAGAACAAACTGGCCGGGGTGAACGGGCCTATGACATTTACTCGCGCCTGCTGCGAGACAACATCATTTTCATCGGAACTCCCATCGACGATAACGTCGCTAACCTTGTCATCGCGCAAATGTTATTTTTGGCCCAGGAAGATCCCGAAAAGGACATTCAGCTCTATATAAATTCTCCCGGCGGGTCGATTACTTCGGGTATGGCAATTTACGACACCATGCAGTACGTGAAGAACGACGTGACTACAATATGCATTGGACAGGCGGCCAGCATGGCGGCCACTCTGCTCGCGGCGGGAGAACCAAAAAAGAGGTTAGCTTTGCCTAATTCAAGAATTTTGATTCACCAGCCGCATATGGGTGGACTGTCAGGCCAGGCGACCGATATTGATATTCACGCCCGTGAAATCTTGAGAATGCGCGACATTACGAACCAGCTGCTCTCGAAACATACCGGGCAGAAGCTGGATAAAGTTGAGAAAGATGTTGAGCGCGACTTCATTATGAACGCCCAACAGTCAAAGGAATACGGAATCATTGACGATATCATCTATAAGACCCGATAGGTTGTATGATCGGCCTTTCGCGGGGTGGACTGGGTCGCCAAGGCAAAAGCAACAGTCAGAACTAGCAACTAAAGGAGTGGGGGCCGAGTGAAAAACAAGACCGGAAATGAAGAAATTCTTCGCTGCTCGTTCTGTCATAAATCACAGGACGCGGTTGCCAAGCTGATCTCCTCTCCGAGCGACTATCCGCGGGCATATATTTGCGACGAGTGCGTAGCAGTCTGCAATTCCATTTTGGAAGATGACCGCGCAGCAACGCCGGCAGCCACAACTCCCAACCAGCTTCCCAAACCGCAAGAGGTCAAGACATTTCTCGATGAGTACGTGATTGGGCAGGAGCAAACCAAAAAGAAACTCGCGGTCGCCGTTTACAACCATTACAAGCGGATCTACATGAATCGTCAACGCACAGGCGATGGCATTGAGCTCACAAAATCGAACATCATGCTGATCGGTCCCACCGGAACTGGGAAGACGTTGATGGCTCAGACTCTGGCCCGAATGCTGGACGTGCCATTCGCGATTGTGGACGCAACCACTCTGACCGAAGCGGGATACGTCGGTGAAGACGTTGAAAACATTATCCTGAAGTTGTTGCAGGCCGCGGATGGGGATGTAGGCCGCGCACAAACCGGAATTATTTACATCGACGAAGTGGACAAGATCGGTCGCAAAGATGAGAACCCGTCCATTACCAGAGATGTTTCGGGCGAAGGCGTTCAGCAGGCCCTACTAAAAATATTGGAAGGAACAATCGCCAATGTTCCTCCGCAGGGCGGGCGTAAGCACCCGCACCAGGAATTCACCCCGGTGGACACCACCAACATTCTGTTCATTTGCGGTGGAGCGTTTGTAGGCTTGGACAAGATTATCGGCCGTCGCGCGGGCCGCAAAGCTCTGGGCTTCCGGAATGAAGAAGAACAACCCCAAGACGTAGTTCCCGATCGCAAACGTAATTTTGAACTTTTAAGCGACGTGCAACCAGAAGACCTGATCAAGTTTGGCCTTATCCCAGAGTTCGTTGGCCGTTTGCCTGTGGTGGGCGTGCTCGAAGACCTCGACGAACAAACCCTCATTGAAATCCTGACGCGTCCCAAGAACGCCATTGTCAAGCAGTATCAGCGCCTCTTCGAGTTTGAGAATGTGCGCCTCAAATTCAGCGACGACGCTCTTCGCGCAGTCGCCCGCCAAGCCATGGTTCGCAAGGTGGGGGCCCGCGGTCTGCGTATGATCCTCGAAGAGTTGATGCTTGACTTGATGTACCACCTGCCAAGCCAAAAGAAAGTAAAAGAGTTCGAAGTCACTCGCGAAATGGTTGAAAAACGTAACGTTTCGCTTACTATGATGGAGAAGGCAGGATAACCGGCCCTTAGCCTTAGCTGTTAGCTCTTAGCTTTTTCGTGAAGGATGCCAGCAGGCTGATAGACTGTGTTTGGGGCTTGGAGCCAAAGGCTTAGCTAGGAGCTTACTTTTTCGTGACCACACCCAAGGAAAAATTCGAGACCCGAAAGCTACCCATGATGCCCATACGGGACGTGGTCATCTTTCCGTATATGATGACGCCGTTCGTGGTGGGCCGTGAATCGAGCGTTCGCGCGCTGGAAGAAGCGCTGGCCTCGGATAAGAAGATATTTCTCGCCACTCAGCACGATGCCAGCATCGATGAGCCCAAATCAAATGAGATTTATCAGATCGGGACAGTGGTCAACATCGTTCAAAGCCTTAAGCTGCCCGACGGCAATATCAAGGTGCTGGTCGAAGGAATTGAGCGCGGCAAAGTTCTCCAGATAACAGACACTGAAGGCTTCATGCAGGCGACGGTCCGGCTGGCTCGTTACACCGTCGAGACCAATGCCCAACTCGAAGCTGCAATGCAGCGAGTCACGACGCTATTCGAGCAATACGTGAAGCTCTGCCAATCGCTTAACTACGAAACCATGATCGCAGCCGTGCGCATGGAGGATCCAGCCAAACTCACGGACACGATCGCTGCGAACCTTCAACTGTCAATCGAAGAAAAACAAGAGCTGCTGGAAATTTTTGATCCGGCCGAGCGTCTCACCCGCATTGCGGACGTTCTCGATATCGAAATCGAAAAGCTCAACATGGACCGCACCATCCAGTCCCGGGTGAAGCGGCAGATGGAGCGCGCGCAAAAAGAGTACTACCTCAACGAAAAGATTAAAGCTATCCAGAAGGAACTGGGACGCGGCGAGAAGAGCGAATTCGATGAGCTAAAGAAGAAAATCGAAAAAGCCGGCATGTCAAAAGAGGTCAAGGAAAAGGCACTCCAGGAGCTTAAGAAGCTTGAGGCCATGCCGCCGATGTCAGCCGAGTCCACTGTTTCGCGCAACTATCTTGATTGGCTGCTCGCGGTTCCATGGAAAAAGCGCTCCAAGGAAATTCGCAACATCTCGCGTGCCGAAAAGGTTCTCAACGAAGATCATTATGGGTTAGAGAAAATCAAGGAACGCATCCTTGAGTTTCTCGCCGTTCGGCAGTTGGTAAAAAACCCGAAGGGATCGATTCTGTGCTTTGTTGGCCCTCCCGGCGTTGGCAAAACCTCGCTGGGAATGTCAATCGCGAAAGCCACCGGGCGCAAGTTTGTTCGCATGTCGCTGGGCGGAGTGCGTGATGAAGCCGAGATTCGTGGTCATCGGCGCACCTACATTGGCGCGCTCCCCGGTCAGATTATCCAGATGATGAAAAAGGCCGGAACCAAGAACCCGGTCTTCATGCTCGACGAAGTGGACAAAATGTCCATGGATTTCCGCGGCGATCCATCCGCCGCCCTGCTCGAAGTGCTGGACCCCGAGCAGAATTTCATGTTCGTCGACCACTATCTTGACGTGGAATACGACCTGTCACAGGTCTTCTTCGTAGCCACTGCTAACGTTCTCCACACGATTCCACCGGCTCTCCAGGATCGCATGGAAGTATTGCGCCTGCACGGTTACACCGAGGCTGAGAAGGTTGAAATCGCGAAACAGTTTCTGGTCAAGAAGCAGATGGAGCAGGCCGGCCTTAACGAAAAGAATATAAAGTTTACTGACGAAGCGATTACCACACTGATTCGCAACTACACCCGGGAAGCCGGCGTGCGCAATCTTGAACGCGAGATCGGGAACATCTGCCGTAAGGTCGCTCGCAAGGTTGTAAAGGAAGGCGCGAATTACACCGCGGCCATCGGCGCGGAGAATGTGAATGATTTCCTGGGCGTCCTCAAATTCCGCGACACGCTCGCGCACGAGAAGAGCGAAATCGGATTGGTGACCGGACTTGCCTGGACCGAAGTTGGCGGTTCAATCTTGAGCACCGAGGCCAGCGTAGTCGATGGCAAAGGTAAGCTCACTCTTACCGGGAAGCTCGGAGACGTGATGCAGGAATCCGCGCACGCCGCGATGTCCTACACTCGTTCGCGAGCCCAGCGCCTTGGCCTGACGCGTGAGTTCTACCGCAATTTCGATATTCACGTGCACGTGCCTGAGGGAGCGATCCCCAAAGATGGCCCGTCGGCCGGAATTACCATCGCGACGGCAATTGCCAGCGCGTTGAGCAAAATTCCCGTACGTCGCGACATCGCCATGACCGGTGAGATCACGCTCCGCGGCAAGGTTCTCCCAATCGGCGGACTCAAAGAAAAGTTGCTGGCTGCACATCGTGCGGGCCTTTTCGAAGTCATCCTGCCTAAGGACAACGAGAAAGATATAGCTGAGGTACCTGAAAACCTGCGCAGTGCCATGAAGCTGCACTTTGTTGAAACCATGGATCAGGTGCTTGCCCTGGCGCTGGAACAGCCGCTGCCTCAGACAGATATGTCCGGCGAGGCTTCTCAGACGATCCCGCTCAGCGGTCCTTCCGAAGGCCCTGCGGCGCACCAATAAGAAACTCCTTCGGGCCCAGATAAAAGCCTGGGTATCCTTATCCCTGGTCCCCTACACAACGCACGGACGACGCACTACAATCTCAATATTGTCGCCATGCTTCCACGGATGTCGATTCACGTAAAGGGCACGACCGGGCTGGTGATCGCTGCCGTAATTATGATGGCAGTGCTGATCGCCTTCCCTGCCTATCGTGTGTTCCTTGCCATCAGTCTTGGAATCGGGATCATCGTGGCGCTCATCCTTCACCTACGCAACAAATACCGGCCCATTGATGACAAGGACGTAGACAACAAGCGGCCGCTGGGATTGGATTAGACTTCACCAACTTGCAACTTCCAGCGAGAAACCCGAAACTGAGTTGTGCGAGTTCTTTCCAGATTCATGACGTCAGCCACGGCCACGAACCAGTTCCCTGCTCCGGCAATTCCCGAAGTCGCGTTTCTGGGCCGATCGAACGTCGGGAAATCGAGCGTCATCAATTCCCTCTTGGGTACCAAGATCGCGAAGACCAGTTCCACCCCAGGCCGAACGCGTTCCATTAATTTTTTTGAAGTGCGCTGGCCGGGAAGGCCGCAGCCCGAGGTGGTGTTCTCGGATCTTCCCGGCTACGGTTATGCACGTGTTCCACGCGAAATCGCAAGCCAGTGGTCAGGATTCATCGAGCCTTACTTGAAGGAACGGCGCTGCCTGGCCCTGTGCCTCGCGCTGGTAGATTTGAACGTTCCTCCGCAGGATAGCGACAAGGAACTCCTGGATTTCCTGAATTCGATTGGGCGCCCGTTTCTTATGGTCGGAACCAAAGCCGACAAACTCTCCGGCAACACGCTGCGAAAATCCATCGAGGCCTTCACTAAAGACATGCCACACCTAAGGATTGTCCCCTTTTCTGCGAGGACTGGCCTCGGCCGCGACGAACTCTGGCAAGAAATTCGGCAATTTATTCACAATTTTTCGGCGCATTCACCGGAGCTTGCGCTGTGATCCTTTGCCGGTTTCGGCGCGGCACTCATCGTCCACTCTTGGTCACTTCACAAAGCGATTTATTACATCCAGCTATATTCGGTATATTGAATCGTGGCACTCTACCTGATCACTGGAATAGCGGGGTTCATCGGTTCATCGCTCGCCCGGGCACTCATAGCACAAGGCGATGAGGTCCGCGGCGTTGATAATTTTTCCACTGGCAAACGCCATAATGTGGCTGACATCCTCGGCCAAATTGATCTCCGCGAAGTTGATCTGCTCGACTTCGATGGACTTCACCAGGCGTGTCGCGGCGTCGACTATGTCTTCCATGAAGCCGCGATCCCCTCCGTACCGAAATCTGTGCTTGATCCGTTGGGCAGTAATCGCGCAAATGTGGACGGGACCGTGCACCTGCTCATAGCTGCCCGAGATGCCAAGGTCAAGCGTGTGGTCTATGCGGCATCATCCTCCGCCTATGGCGACACTCCCACGCTTCCCAAGCATGAAGGAATGCTGCCTAATCCGATTTCGCCCTACGCTGTCGCGAAGTTGACCGGCGAGTACTACATGACGTCTTTTTATCGCTGCTACGGTTTGGAGACAGTGTCGTTGCGCTACTTCAATATTTTCGGCCCGCGTCAGGATCCAACATCGCCATATTCCGGCGTTCTAGCCAAGTTCATTACGCAAATGTTGAGCGGCGAACAGCCGACCATCCTGGGAGATGGAACTCAAAGCCGTGATTTCACATATATCGATAATGCCGTCCATGCCAATCTGCTCGCAGTGAAAGCGCCGGCATCGCAAGTTGCGGGACAGGTCTTTAATGTGGCCACCGCAAAGCGCGCCGACTTGAACCAGGCATTTCAACTCCTCAAAAAAATCACCGGCTACCCCGGAGAGGCAAAATACGGCCCGACGCGTTCAGGCGACGTGAAGCATTCACTTGCAGATTTATCACGCTCCGAAAAACACCTCGGCTACACACCAAAGGTCGATTTCGAGGAAGGCTTGCGACGCACTGTCGATTGGTACCGCGGCCAATTTAAGGCCGCAGAAGCATAGGGGCTTTCGGAAAGAGGGCAATGCTTATCGGCCTGAAGTCGGTCCTCGGCACGTTACCTCAGGCACTTTCTTCGCTCGCAACCCTGGAGCTAAAGTCAACCTATGACTTCCAGCGCTCGAACCGCCAAGAGCTACATCTGCTTGCAATGCGAAATGCCTGAACCAAAGTGCCTGTGCGAGAAATACTGCTGCACTTGTCAAAGCCAACTGGGCATACGTCTTTGCGAGGACGGACTGCTTTATTGCGTTCCGTGCCGTGAGGCTTGCGGGCACAACGCTCCGCCAGAAGAGGGATAAAAGAACGAGGAAGTTGCCAGAGTTCAGATCACAACAGTTTCCTGATATTCGCCAAACACCGCTCGCATGGCGTCTGAAATTTCTCCTACTGTGGCATAAGCCTCGACTGCATCCACAATTTTTGGCATCAGGTTCTCGCCGGAGCGCGCCGCGTTCTGAACCGACTTGATCGCGTTGTTCCATGCTCTTTGATCGCGTTTTGCCCGCAATGCTCGCAGCCGCTCCACCTGCTTCTGTTCCAGCGATTCATCGATCCGTTGGATAGGCACTTGGCCACGGCTCTCCTGAGTGAACCGGTTCACCCCCACCACCGTAGCTTCTCCAGTCTCTATCGATTTCTGCTGTTCGTACGCAGCATTCTGAATTTCTTGCTGCACGAAGCCACGCTCAATGGCTTTCAACATGCCGCCCAGGACTTCAATTTTCTGCAGGTAATCACTGGCGCGTTTTTCTATTTCGTCGGTCAACGATTCCACAAAATACGAGCCCGCTAGCGGGTCGATGGTATTTGGTACACCCGATTCGAATGCGACAATCTGCTGTGTCCGCAACGCGATTCGCGCCGCCTGCTCCGTTGGCAGGGAGAGCGCTTCGTCATACGAATTGGTATGCAGAGACTGCGTGCCGCCAAGCACTGCCGCCAGCGCCTGGATCGCAGTGCGGACGATGTTATTTTCCGGCTGTCGGGCGGTGAGAGTAGATCCCGCAGTCTGGGTGTGAAAGCGCAGCATCCATGAACGTGGGTTTTTCGCTCCGAGTTTTTCGCGCATGATTCGCGCCCACATACGGCGGGCGGCGCGGAACTTTGCCACCTCTTCCAAAAAATTATTGTGCGCGTTAAAAAAGAAAGAAAGTCGCGGCGCGAATACATCCACATCCAATCCTGCCTGCAGCGCGGCTTCAACGTACGCGACTCCATTACCCAAAGTGAAAGCAACTTCCTGGACCGCAGTAGCGCCGGCCTCCCGCATGTGGTATCCGGAAATCGAAATCGTGTTCCACTCCGGCACATGCCCGCTCGCCCATGCAA
>QHZX01000189.1 GCA_003224835.1 Acidobacteriota bacterium
CGATGCCGGAGAAAAGGCGTTCCATGTCTTCGAGTGAATCAATCGCCACTCCAACCTTGCCCACCTCACCAGCAGCCAGTGGATGGTCGGAATCGAGACCGATCTGAGTGGGAAGATCAAACGCCACCGACAATCCAGTGGTGCCATGGGCGAGCAGATACTTGTAGCGTCTGTTCGATTCTTCCGCGTCTCCCATGCCGGCATACTGGCGCATGGTCCACAGCCGGCCGCGATACATGGTCGGCTGCACCCCGCGTGTATACGGAAAATCACCGGGATAACCGGCCTCATTTTCGTAGTTCCAATTTTCCAGATCAGCGGGGCCATAAAGAGTGCGTACCGGTATATGAGACGAAGTTTCAGGATCCGCAGACGGTGCAGTCGTTTTGAGCTTTTGCGGCACGGTTATTTTCTTCGGCGCGATTTAACGAAGGAACTGACCCCAAACCAGGCAAACATCAGAGTAAATCCCACCGCGGCGGCCACTCTGGAACTGGTAGCTCGCCCTGCGTGATAGGCGGCGTATTCTTTAGTGCCCTGAATCAGTCCCACCGCCGCAAATGCAAGAAAAACAAAGCCCGTAACCTCCAACCAGAGCTGGCTCATTATTCCGGCAAAGTGACGGAAAGTGGTCCGCGCTCCGTTCAAGACCGCGCCGTAGGTGCGCGTGCGCTTCACCTGCTGCCCCGCAATCCGAGCCGCGATGCCCAACTTCCTGGATGTCGAAAGGTTCGCCATTTGCTCCTCGATTTTACCAATCCCCGGGTTTAAAATACTTTCCAGTGAGGTGCGGGCCTATGCCTGAGACGCGCACCGCATCTAAAGAATCGTGGTAGGTAGTGATCGAGGG
>QHZX01000100.1 GCA_003224835.1 Acidobacteriota bacterium
GTCAACCTGCTGGCCCATTTCATCGTGGGATGCCAGATACACCGCGTCGTAGAGCAGCGTTCCTTTGGGTGTGCCTATGGTAGGAACCGGGCCGCCACCCTGGCCGGGAATGCCGGGCAGACCAGCTTGTCCGCCACTGTCAACTTTCACGCTGTTCAGCGCTGTCTTCAGGCGGCGGGTATTGCTGGTGAAATCCTGAACAAGGCTGACCCC
>QHZX01000101.1:0-3035 GCA_003224835.1 Acidobacteriota bacterium
TCGGGGACCATTTGGACATCTTGGCCGAGGGCGACCTGCGACCCAAATGTCAGGCCGAGCAGCACGAGTTGGATACAAAACACCCTAAAGCGAAACACCGACTGCATAAGTTTGAGTTCCTATGGTTTCTGGTAGTCTACTTCTCTACCATTAGATGCACCAAACCTCCTGGCCCAAGCATCCCAATAGCCAGAACTTCAACGGGGGACTTCGTTGCTGAAACCATTGCTAATGTGGCTTCTGGTGCTTGCGGCGGTCGGGGCTGCGCCTTCAGCATCTTTGGGCAGACAGAATTCAGCCGGGAATTCGCAAGACACTCAGGGGCAAGGCCAAAGCTCTGAGCAAAAACCGGCGCAGGACAATAATCAACAAAAAGAAAATGTTCCAGATGCACCATCAACGGTGCAACCGCCGACGGCTTTGCCGCAATTACCCGAAACCCCGGGTTCTGAAGAACAGAGTTCCCAAGGGCAACGTCCGGAACAGTCGCAGCCCGCGCCGGCAACCCAGCAGCCTGCGGCGAATGAGCCTCCACCTCGGGCAGACTCGGCTGACGAGCAGCCAACTGGACCGCGTCCGCCGCTGAACGTCAAAACGGTTCCACAAGGGAGTGCGACGAACAACGGCTCAGAGAGTGACACCCAAGAGCAGCTATTCAAGATTGTAACCAACGTGAACCAAGTCATGGTCCCTGTCACGGTGAAGGACGAATCTGGCCATTTAGTCGGCGGACTTCTGTCCAAAGACTTTGTGGTTAGAGAAAACGGAAAGAAGCAGACTTTAAATTTCTTTACCAGCGACCCTTTTGCGTTGTCGGCGGCCGTCATCTTTGATCTGGGAATGAAGGACGTGGATGTACAGAAGGTGAACCACACGTTTCCCGCGCTGGAGGGAGTGTTCAGCCCATTCGATGAAGTCTCGATTTACAGTTACAGCAATGTCGTCGGGCAGCTCTCGAGTTGGACCGCTGTCGGGCAGAGGCTGAGCGACACATTTACCCGGTTGGCGACTGCCAGCGGAAGGAATAATGGTCCGCCGGTGGTTGATGGGCCGTTCGGTCCTCAAGGTCCCAGCATTAATAATGTGCCTGTGGATCCGAACGCGCCTATGATCGTCAAGTCGACGCAACAGGAATCCCATGTACTGAATGACGCTCTCCTAAGAGCCGCGCTCGATCTTTCGAAACGTCCAAAAGAGCGCCGTAAAGTGATTTTCATCATCAGCGACGGACGTGAATATCGTAGTGATGCCAGCTATCGGGACGTGCTGAAGGTGCTCCTAAGCAACAACATCATGGTTTACGCCGTAGGCGTTGGCGGCAGCGCGATCCCGATTTACAACAAAGTCGAAAAGCTGCACATTCCTCGCTTCGGCTACAGCGACATTCTTCCGAAATACACCGGTGCGACCGGAGGCGAAGTTTTTAACGAGCTGACCCGCACCGGGCTCGAAGATGCCTATTCACGACTGATGGGCGACGCGCGCAACCAGTACACTCTGGGATATGTTTCGCACCAGCCTGCGGTCGGGCAACACAACGAAATTGAGGTCCTGGTAAATCGCCCGAGTTGTAAGCGATCCTCAATCCGGCCTTGCGTTGACGTGACTGCGAAAGAAGGCTATTACGCGATGCCTGCGGCGCGGTGATCCAGAGGCGACAAAGAAGAAAGCGCATCGCGGGCGGGGGCGCCCGCGCCACATGGTTCGGTTGAATTAGCCGCTTTCGGCCGGCGCAAAAACCACCAGCAGTACTAATTCTTCGGCGATATCGAAGAAGCGGTGCTCTAAATTTTTCTCGACAAAAATCACATCACCCTGGCTTATCGAGCGCTCTTCCCTGCCTAGCCGCATCTTCGATTTCCCACGAACTACGTAATAAATCTCGTCCTCTTTGTGAGGAGATTGGTTATCGGTCGCACCGGGCGGCAGAACGTAAATGCCGGCGCTCATGGCAGGAACGCGAAGGAATTCGTGATAGCGCTTGTCGCCAAGCTGCTGCAACAATTCTGCGATATCCAGCACCTTGCTTAGCCCTGTCTGACTCACGTGATCGCGCCTTGAAAGAAAATCTCTGTGTATTGCCGGGCGAGGCTATCTTCCTGCAGACTGCCATTCGGGCGATACCACTGGTAAATCCAGTTGATCATTCCGAGCAGCGCAAAGGCGGCGGCGCGTGGGGTAACCGTGGCCTTGGAAGAGCGGACGCGCTGGACTTCGGCAATCAGGTTCTCAAGAAAGTGCACGTAGTCTTTTTTCCGCGAATTTATTTTCTTACGCAGCGCGGGGGAGAGCGGATGATTTTCATGCAGCATGACGGTGATTTCGCGGTCGCGCTCGCTCAACACAACTGCAATGTGCCGGCGAATGACGGTGCGCAAGCGATCTTCGGGATCAGGAATCTGTTTTGCAGGGGCGATTACCCTTTCCTCAGTGAGATCCATGGCATGGCTCATCAGATTGAACAGGATTTCGTCTTTGCTCTGAAAGTGGTGATACAGCCCGCCTTTACTGAGCTTCAGCGCGGCGGCCACATCATTCATGGAAGTGGCGTCATAGCCCTGCTGCTGAAAAAGACGGGCAGCGGCGCGGAGAATTTCCTGGCGGGAACCTTGTGTGACTTCACGTGGCACGGCGACCAGTATGACACGAAGCTTAACTGTGTCGCTGAGGCCGCTGCCGGACGGATTATTTCGCCGCAATTGAGGCCTGAACCAGAGTGAGAAGCATCCTCACGATTTCTGGGTCGTCATGCCCTGCTCGTGAGAGTGCGTCGTAAGTCTCAAAGCTGGTGAGCATACTGATGATCTCGGAAATTAATCCGTGTTGCTTGGGCCGATGTTTCCTGCGCTGAGAAATGGCGAGGCGACGCAGGATCTCACCTGCCGCATGCACCCGGCGAGAATCGCGGGCGCGTATCCCAGCCCCGATTTCTTCATCGAGAGCGCCCATGGCGCGTAGCCGGCGAATTACGACTGGATCTGAGGACCAGAAGCTGACAAAGGTGCCGATTAATTTCTCCAAGGCTTTGGATGGGT
>QHZX01000101.1:3216-7733 GCA_003224835.1 Acidobacteriota bacterium
TTCGGGTCTTGATATTTAATCATACAGTATGTATAACACTGTCGTGTAAGGAGATTCCGGTGAACACTTATTCGCTCATCCTTTTCATTCACGTCATTTCGGCAATGGCATTGTTCATTGCCATAGCCCTCGAGGGAAGTCTCTTAGTCCGCCTGCGCTCTGCGCGCGATAGGAAAGAACTGGAGTTTCCGGTGACTGCGTCTCGGCGGTTGGGCCGGATCTATGGTCCTGCATTCCTGGGAATTCTGGGAGGCGGAATCTATCTTGCGGATAAACTCAGAATCCGTGCAGCATGGGTTCCCCTGGCTCTGTGCGCAACTTTACTCATGGCAATTGTGGCAGGACTGATGACCGGCAGAGGAATGTCCCGGCTGCGGAAGGTGCTGGCAACGGGATCGCAATCGTTTGAATCACTCCTGCCGTTCGCCATGAGCAAGACCCTCCTCGTCTCTTATGGATTTCGTGCGGGCCTGGCGGTGGGAATTGTATTTCTAATGACGGCTATGCCTTCACTAGTGGTGTCCCTGGTAGCGCTCGGCACCGGGTCGGTGGCGGGAATACTGGTTGCACTCGGCTTACGAGGCTCGGGCAATTACAACAACGCTCGGAATGGGGTGACGCAAAGCGATTGAAGGGCCGCGCTGGCGCCGGTGGAATTATGAAGCACTACTCGGGTTGGTAATGCCAATCAAGAGCGCCTGATTTTCAGCGGAAACGGGCAGCCCTCCCCCGAGATCTACCCGTTTCCGCGCCCCTTATTCGCACGGGCCTAGTCACGTGCGGCGTGGATGCTGGCACAGCAGGTGAGTGTACGCTAGCGCACATTGAGTCGCAAGATAATTCGCCTGTCACAAGAGGGCGATCCTTACCCGCTTCTCTCAAGAATCATGAGCGAGCGCGTGTTACCGACGTCGTCCACTTGTTGAAAATCGGGGTTTGCACTCACAATTGTTACGCAGGCAATCACCGACAAAGTTAGAGAAAACAGACGGGTAAAACGATGGAGCACACGATTCGCGCGGCAAACATGGCGGACATTCCTATTTTGCTGCGGCATCGACGTCAGATGTGGTGGGACATGGGACGACGCGATGTAGCCGCGCTCGACCTCATGGAGCAAGCAGCGAAGGAGTATTTTCGTGCGGCAATACCCGACGGATCTTATTTGGGGTTTCTAGCTGTCGGCATGAGAGATGAAGTGCTCGGCGGAGGAGGAATCGTCATCAGCGATTGGCCCGGCACGCTCGGGCAACGTCAGGCGAAACGCGCGATGATCCTGAACGTGTTCGTCGAGCGTGAGCATCGGCGGCGCGGGATAGCTCGTGCGCTGATGCACGAGATGATTGCGTTGTGCAGAGAAAATGAATTCGTAAGCGTTGCGCTGCACGCCAGCGATGAAGGACGAGCGTTGTACGAACAGCTCGGGTTCAAACCCAGCGACGAAATGCAACTCGACTTGTAGGGATCACCAGGCTTTGCATAGTTACAGGGCGAGATTTCACACAGTTCGGAGCAGGTCCGATGAGAAATTGGTCAGTACGATTTTTGTTTATCACTTTCATTGCAGCATCTCTGATTGCAAGAAGCACTGGAGAATCTCCCGCCAGATCGCTCACAGAGACTGAAAACTCTTATGCCGAGTTGATGGATGCTTCCAACATCTTGGCGGCGATTGACTCAGGTCTTTTCGTTAGCTACCGAGGGAAAGGCCGTGCTGCATGGAAGCAAATCCAGGAGAAAAAATACAAGGAGGTTGCGGCGGGCCTGACAACAGTCTCGGCAAAAGAACTCTCGGCAACGGATGCCCGCGCCGTCATGCTCATGCACAAGGGCGTGGAGTCGACATCAGCAGAACGAGCCCCACTGAAGCACAAGATGCATTGCAAAGATGCTCAGGACAGCAACCTGAACGGTGCTGATCTGCGCTCGGCGCTGTACTCCTGCTTCGATGAGTTGGGAAACAATCTCGAATTCGAAGGTAAGCATGTGAGCCGCGTCTCGGCATTTGATTTGCTCACACAGATAAACGAACCCCTCCGCCGTAGAGCACTCTTCATGAGCTTTGTACCGCTGTGGAAGGCGGTGAACGGAAACGATGAACCTGAGAGTCCTTACCGCCGAATGATTGCGCAATCCGCTGCTGGCGCGGCCAAGAATGGCTCGCCAGTCGACGAAGCAGCCAAGACGCTCGGTGTACAGCCAACTCAAATTGAAGCCTGGCTACTGGAAATTCTGGACGCTTGGCGCGAGGCTAGCGGGAACCATCAAATCGAGCCGTGGGACTATCGCTACTTCGAAGGCAAAGCAGAGCGTTTGCTAAGCGCCGCGATTCCGCGAGAATCATTGCTGCCAATTACTCAGCGCTACTACAAAGATCTTGGCGCTGACTTGCAACAACTCGGCATACTTTACGACCTCAATCCCAGGCCCGGCAAAGCACCGCTGGCATACACGGATTTTGTTACCCGCGGTCATATGGTACACGAAGTTTGGCAGCCGACCGTGGTTTACATTTCAGGTAATTACGCACGTGGCGGGCTGGGTCTACTCAACGAGTTCGTGCATGAGAATGGCCACGGTGTGCACATGATGGCTCTGCATACCCGCCCCGCGTTCATGGACCTTGGCGACGCGGTATTCTACGAGGCTTTCGCCGATGTCCCCTCGTGGGATACCTACGAGCCCAGCTGGCAACAGAAACATTTGGGGATGAGCGCGCCGGAATCGGATTCGCTGCGAGCGCTCTATTCCAGCGTAACGCTCGACGTGGCTTGGGCGCTCTTTGAAATCCGGATGCTTCATAACCCGGCAGCCGACCCCAACGAGGTCTGGACGGAAATCACCAGCCATTACTTGCACATCGTCCCGCACCCTGAGCTGGCATGGTGGGCAGTGCGAGTGCAATTGGTGGATGCACCGGGATACATGGTGAACTATGGCATCGGCGGGATGATTACCGCGAGCATACGTCATCGCATTCAGGAATCTCTCGGCCCTTTCGTCACTGGCAATCTGCGGTGGTATCCGTGGATATCCGAACACCTACTGCGCCAAGGCATGGAGCACGAGACCTCGATAGAGCTAAAGGAATTTCTTGGCGGACCGGTTTCGCCTGAGGGGCTGATCAAGGATATTCAAAGAATCGGAAGCGACGTCATCTCGCGAAGTACAAATTAAGTTCGCGAACGTAGAACTCCTGCACATTTAAGTCTTGCCTCCTAGGTTCATACTTTTTTCCAGTCGGTTAGTGAAGTCAATTCCTTCAGAATCTCCTGCAACCGCTGGGACCGACGCTCATGATCGGCAACAGAACCCGGGACCTTCTTTCCATCTATCGAGTACAGTCGGTTTGCTTCCCTGATTTGGGCTATTTCTTTTCTCAACTTCGCGATCCGGTCTCTGATTGGCTCCTGCATTGTCACAGCCTACCAAAATGTTCAAATTACATCCTCCGGCACGGGTCGAGTGAGGTTCCGTCGAACGCCAGAAATCGGTTGCTACAGGTTTTTCACTTGAGTGTCGACGAGTGGCACGTAGATAGTAGCGTCTATATCACGACGCAGGTTGTCGTTCTTTGCGTCCCCAACCACGCCGACAATGACATATCCCGGTTCTTTCTCAGGGTGATCTGGATCGCTGCCATGCTGGCGAGCCTTAAACACAGCGCAGAAACTTCTACTGGCAGTGCGCCATGAACGACCCGGCGCTGTAGGTACCGGTCACATACCCGTTATCGTTGATACCGTTCACTTCCGTGCTCGCACCGCCTGGTGTGAGGACGTCTTTGATCGTGCCATTCACGAAAAGGAACCCGCCTCCCTTCCCGGTGTCAGAATTAATCCACGAACCAACGATGACTCCCGCAGTGTTGATGTCGTTCAAAGAGGTTCGGAAGGCATTCGGATAACTGACCGTCTTGTAGACCCCGTTCGCAAACACGAACCCGTGAGAGGGATCTGCGGCAAAGGGCACAGCCTCGGCGGAGGACTCATACCAGCCTACAACGATCCCTGTATCGTTGATGCTCGTGGGATTTGTGTTAATCGCCCCGGGGGCGTCGATTGGGGTGAAAGTGCCGTTCTTCCACATTTTGAATCCGGTCCACTCTGGCCCGAAATCGGCGTCGTCATTGTATTGGTAAGTTCCCACCATTGAGTTCCACTTATTAATCCCAGTGAGGATGGTCTGTGGGGCGCCGGGATAATCTATCGTCGTTGCACTGGAGCCGGTAACAATCAATCCATGATTGAAGTCGACGTCGCCCACGGTAACGCCCGCGGCATTGCGCTTGTAAAAGCGCGTCTCGGTAGCGCCGGGAAACTTGTATTTCTGCACTCCCCCGTTCGCCCAGCGGATGTAGCCGCTGACGGGTGGGAGTCCTGTGGTGCCCCCACTCTCGGTGGCTGAGCCGACGACAGTGTTCCAATGATTGATTCCTGCCGCGGAGAAGGTTTTTAAAAATGTCCAGTGATCGCAAGTTGCTGTTTGTTGCGCGTGGCAGGAAAAAGATATCGAGA
>QHZX01000101.1:7761-10625 GCA_003224835.1 Acidobacteriota bacterium
GTTGTGCGGCTACACAGGAAAACCTGTACCGCGAGTAGGTACCAGGCGCGCCGCGGTAGAAAATCGACTACACCGTGCACTCACCTTGGTTCAATCGGATCACCGCACGGCAATCAACTATCCTTAAAGGCGGTGGCCACCGCACCGCGCGCGATGGCCACTGGTTTCCGATTTGGATTGTAACCGTTGATAACAGGCGATTACACTCGTTGACCCGGAACCGGAATCGCGGCACCTCAATGAGTGATATGGCGATTTATCAACAACTGGGCGATTCCACTCAGGTAGAGTGCGCCGGTGCCCATCCCCACGGTCTGCTAGCGCAGAGACTGTCCAAACGCCTATAAGAGAGCGCATTGCAAAGCTTCGGGACGAAATAGCGCAAATCAGGGAAGCGAACCGGCAATATTTGAATGAAGGACGAAAGATTCCCACCGCTATGTCGGACCACGAACGTCGATCCCAACGATTGCATGAAATTCTGCACGAATTGGCTTCCCTTACCGATTGGAAAAGACTTTGAGGCAGCGCGCCAATGAGTGCTATAGAGATTTATCGCCACCTCAGCAGCCATTACATCGTTTGGGAGTTGCCGACTATTCACGGACGGACTGCGGCAAGTGCTGTAATTGAGAGTTAAGAGAACTACCGAATCGCACCTGCAGGTTTTGGATCTTACTTGGAATTGAGCCGAGCGCGCCGGACTGCCTATTAGGGCGTATGTTCCTCTGGTACCGGATGAAGCTGCAGGAAGGCGGTTGCGGCGTTGCGGGCACGCTCCGCGATTTCGCGCGGCCTCGGCCGCTCGGTGACACCGAGTAGAAGACTGACCATCAAATCGCGCCAAAGCAGCCCGGCGAACTGTTCGGCAAGTTCGGCAGGATGGCCCGTGAGCAGTCCAGACGCCTGGGCCTGCGCCATGATTTGGCGCAAGGCGGCACGGCGTGCCTCGCGTCCTATAGAGTTGAGCGCACGTGCCACTTCGGGGGCCTGAACCGACTCGGCGATGGCCAACCGGAATACCGCAATCACTGCGGGATCGCTTGTCTCGTGGACAAGCTTCGTTCCGAAAGAAGTCAGCACTTGTGCTAGAGTCTCGCGATCGCGGACTTCGGGCAGGTCAGCGGGCACGTCCAGTCGTTTAGCACGCTCGCTGATACAGGCGATCAACATTTCCTGTTTGTTGCCAACTAGCGCATAAAGCTCGCGCTTCGAAACACGCGCGCGGGTGGCGATCTCGAGCGTGCTCGTCGTTGCGTACCCGTTCCTCATGAACGCCGCAAAAGCCGCTTCAAGGATGCGGTCGCGCGCTATGCTTTCTTCGTCGCTTTGCTGGCTGCGTTTTGACATTGAAGCTTGGCCACCCCCTCCACTTGACAACCATGGTACCACATAGTACCCTTTGTGGAAGATGCGGTACTGAACGGTACCACACTAAAGAGCGAATCGAGAGGAATAAGCAAAATGGGGGTCAAATGTCGCCGGTAATCATCTTCAACATACAACTGCTTTTGGGGTATGTCGCGTGGCTGCTTTGCTTACGGACCTATCTCTGGCCCAGGCTCAAATCGATGGATCGGGTCGAAGTGCAACGCGCCATCGCCACTCTGCACAGCTTCCGCTTCTTCGGGCTGGTCTTTATCCTACCCGGCGTCGTCGGCAATCTGCCTGCTAGTTTCGCCACGTTCGCTGCCTACTGGGATCTGGCAACCGGGGTCCTAGCCATGCTGGCGCTTCTCACGGCAAGAATACGCCCGCTTTTTTGGTTGTTTGTCGCGGCCTTCAATCTTGTGGGAATGGTTGACCTCATGCTCGACTATTATCACGCTGTCCGAATCGGGCTTCCTGCATTGGCGGGGCAGTTGGGCGCGGCATACGCGATCCCGATTATCTACGTTCCCCTGCTGATGATCACGCACGTCACCGCATTCTATTTGCTATTGCGTGCCCAGCCCAAAGCGGTTCGAGCTTTTGTCGGCGATGCGGCTGCAGCTTAGCTATAATCGGCGCCCATTCGATGAGTGATATGGCGATTTATCGCCAATTATCCACAGAGACCGTCGATTCTGTTGACACTTACCGCCCGAATAAATATGTTTCTTCGGAAAGGCGCGTGCCACATGAGACAAATATTGGCGATAGCCGTCGTGGCTTTCTCTGCGGCAGCCATCGCCTCAGGGCAAGAGCAGAGCGCGGTCAGAGATCCCAAAAGCATCGCTGAGCACATCAGAAAACTGGACAAGGAACGCATACAAGCACAGATCCACGCGGATGTGGCGGCGCTAAAACGGATCTACGCTGACGATTTCATCGGCGTAGGGCCGAGTGGGACAGTGCGAACTAAGCCGCAGGTGATTTCAGATTTCACGTCAGGTGATTTGAGATTCCAGTCCATAACCACCGATGACGTGCGAGTGCGCGTTTATGAAAATGCGGCGGTCGAGACTGGCCTCTCGACCATGAATGGGCAAGATAAAGGCAACGCAGTTCCGCACGACACTCGCTTTACTAGAGTGTGGGTAAAGCAGCATGGGGGCTGGCGATTGGTCGCCAATCACTACTCGTCCATTGTGTCGCATCAATAGGGGCTGATTGTCGCTAACCAGCCGCTGAACGACTTGCACGAATGGCCGCTCCTGAGAGAGGCGAATTGCTGACCTTCTGGGCAAGGTAACTCGATTTTGAGGAGTTTCCAACTAGGCAGCTGTCGGAAACAGGCGATAGCGCAAGTGTGCGCTCTTCATTCGCCTTTTTTCACGTCAATGAGTGATATGGCGATTTATCACCAAGTCAAATCAGTGGGACTGGTTAGTTCGAGCACGTCGCACTTCTCTGGGCTCGTAGTAAATTGACCGCAGTTCGCA
>QHZX01000102.1 GCA_003224835.1 Acidobacteriota bacterium
GAAATCCGCGACTTTGAGACTGCTGAGATTGCAATCAAGGCTGCTCTCACCGGACACTTGGTGCTTTCCACGTTGCACACCAACGGCGCACCTGAAACTATCACGCGGCTCATGAACATGGGTATTGAACCGTTCCTGGTCGCGACCTCCGTGCACCTGATTTGCGCGCAGCGCCTGGTGCGCAGGATCTGCAAGGAATGCACCGAGGTGGTTGACGTTCCGGTGCAGGCGCTAATTGAGGAAGGCTATACGCCCGAAGAGGCCAAGACAGTAAAGATCCAGAAGGGCAAGGGCTGCACGGTTTGCAATAACACTGGCTACAAAGGGCGGGCTGGACTCTACGAAGTGATGGAAGTTGACGACGAAATCAGGGAGTTGGTGCTGGTGGGCGCTTCTGCAGTCGAGCTCAAGAAAAAAGCAATTGAGCGGGGAATGTTGACCCTGCGCCGCAGCGGATTGATCAAAGTGGCCGCCGGAATTACCACTCTGGAAGAAGTGGCACGGGAAACCATTCACTAAGGAAGCACAAGTTTTTGGCGACAAACGACAGAAAGGTTAACGAAAACAGACAATGGCGCTCTCATTAAGTGATCTGCTGAAACGAATGCTGGAGATGAACGGCAGCGATCTTCACATCACGACCAACTCTCCGCCGCAAATTCGCGTCCACGGGCACTTGGTTCCGCTCGATTTGCCTCAGCTGACCCCAGCTGAGACCAAGCAACTGGCTTACAGCGTGATGACCGACTCACAGAAGCATCGTTTCGAAGAGCATCTGGAACTCGACTTCTCGTTCGGACTTAAGGGTCTGGCACGCTTCCGCGCCAATACATTTAACCAGCGAGGAGCGACATCGGCTGTGTTCCGCGTTATTCCATTTGAGATCAAGAATTTCAGCCAGCTCGGCTTGCCGGCTGTGGTCACTAAGCTGTGTGAAAAGCCCCGCGGCCTGGTGCTGGTGACGGGCCCTACAGGTTCCGGCAAATCCACCACTCTGGCTGCAATGATCGACAAGATTAATGCCGAGCGGCATGACCACATTCTCACCATCGAGGACCCGATCGAATTCGTCCACATGAATAAGAACTGCGTGGTCAATCAGCGCGAGCTCCACGCCGATACCAAATCGTTTGCCGACGCACTGCGGGCCGCGCTTCGCGAGGATCCGGACGTGGTGCTCATCGGCGAAATGCGCGATCTGGAAACCATCGAGTCAGCTTTGCGTATTGCCGAAACCGGCCACTTGACCTTCGGTACTCTGCACACCAACTCGGCGTCATCGACGATTAACCGAATCATTGACGTGTTTCCGGCGCACCAGCAGCCGCAAATTAGGGCCCAATTGTCCTTGGTGCTGGAGGGGATCATGTGCCAAAGCCTATTGCAGAAAGTAGACGGAAAAGGCCGCGCAATGGCGATGGAAATTCTCATCCCCAATTCGGCGGTTCGCAACCTGATCCGCGAGGACAAGATCCATCAGATTTACTCGGCCATGCAATCGGGACAGGAAAAATTTGGGATGCAGACTTTCAATCAGTCGCTGGCCACGCTTTATTTCCAGAAACAAATCACCCTCGAAGTAGCGTTGGCGCGTTCCAGCAATGCCGATGAACTTCAGGAAATGATCAACCGCGGCGCTGGTTTGCGCCAAGGCGGTGGCGGAACCCCCGCCCGGGCCACCGCTACCGGCAAGCACTAGTTCGGCAAGGGTTGGGAACCGAAATCGAAACCGTCACTAAAACGGAGAGGAAACAATGCCAGTATTTACATTTTCAGGAAAGAATTCGGCCGGAGAAAAAATTACCGGAGAGCGTGTCGCCGTCAACAAACAGATACTGGCCACGCAGTTGCGGCGCGAGCAGATCAACGCGCCCACTATCCGCGAAAAGGGCAAAGAATTCGTGATGCCCACATTTGGATCGGGAACCGTAAAAACAAAGGACATTGCCATCTTCTTCCGCCAGTTCTCGGTCATGATTGATGCCGGTCTTCCACTGGTACAGTGCCTGGAGATCCTGGCAGCCAATCAGGACAGCCCGACCTTTCAAAAAGCACTCACCAGCGTTCGTACCACGGTTGAAGGTGGCGCGACCCTGGCGAATGCCATGCGCCAACATCCCAAAATTTTTGACGACTTGACCACCAACATGGTCGAAGCTGGCGAGACCGGCGGTATTCTCGATCTCATCCTGCAGCGTCTGGCCACTTACGTTGAAAAGGCCGTGAAGTTGAAATCTGCGGTTAAGTCGGCGCTTATTTACCCAGTCTCGGTTGTGTCGCTGGCGGCTGTGATTGTGGGCGCGCTGCTCAAATATGTGGTGCCCATTTTCGCGAATCTTTTTGCTGGGCTAGGTGTAGCGCTGCCTCTGCCGACCAGGATTGTTATGGGCCTGAGCGCCTTCGTCGGGCAGTTCTGGTGGTTCTTCATTCTCGGGGGTGTGGGTCTGGTCATCGGCCTTAAGCAGGTCCGGAAGGATCCGCGCGGACGCTACTGGATGGACTACATCATGCTGAAGCTCCCGATTATTGGTTTGTTGTTGCGAAAAATCGCCGTAGCTCGCTTTACTCGGACGCTGGGTACGCTGATTACTTCGGGTGTGCCAATACTCGAAGGATTGAGTATCACCGCCCGGACCTCCGGCAACGCAGTGCTGGAAGAAGCATTGATGAAGGTGCGTAAAGCTATTGAAGAGGGCCGCACCATCGTCGATCCCCTGCGTGAATCTGGCGTGTTTCCCAGCATGGTGACACAGATGATTGGAGTCGGAGAAGCAACCGGCGCGATGGACAACATGCTGCAAAAAATCGCCGACTTTTACGAAGACGAGGTCGATACTGCGACCAAAGACATGCTTGCCATGCTCGAACCGATAATCATCGGCGTTCTTGGCGTTACGGTCGGCGGAATTGTTATTTCCTTGTATCTGCCGCTGTTCTCAATGATCGCCAAGCTGGCTGGCTAAAAAGCCATTTGCGCGAGGGGCTTCAGGAAGTCCCTCGCGTCGAGAGAAAAACTCAGGCAACGTATGCAATCCGCTTTCGAGAACCGGGTTTGGCTCACATGGCTGGTGAAGGTCCGAATCCTGATTCTCACCGTATTGCTGGGCATGGAACTGGCCATTGCTGGTGTTGCTGCACTTTTGGGACGAACTGAAGCCGCAAGCCGTGCTGCAGGTAATTACCGATCTGCTGCTGGTCAGCCTTCTTGTTTACATCACGGGCGGTGTTGACAGTGAGTTGAACTTCCTCTACCCATTGGTGATTCTCGTTGCCAGTATTTTGCTGCCGCGTGTCTGGGCTTACCTTACTGCAGCATTCGCTTTTATTTTGTACGGCGCGGTGCTCGAGCTTTCTTTTTTTGGCGTAGTGCCATCTTTTTCACTGACTCATCCGGGTATACGCACGCTGCAATCGATCATTTTCGTCAATCTTTTCGGATTTCTTACCATCGCGTACTTAGCGGGGTTGCTTGCGGATAAGCTTCGCCAGAGTGATAGGCGGCTGGCATATTTTCGCGGCGAATTGGCAAGTCTGCAGGCGTTGCACGAGAACATTGTGCAGTCCACCAGCGACGGTTTGATTACCACCGGTCTGGATGGGCACATCACGCTGGTGAACCCAGTCGCAGAAAAGCTCTTGCAGCAGAGTGAAATCGAGCTGCTGGACAAGCCGATCGGCCCACTCTTCGAGGATCCGCTTCCTCATGCCAGCTCTGAGCATTCGCACTGCGAGGTCCGGTTCATTGCTGCCGATAATTTTCGCAAGACTTTCCGCGTCATAGTTTCAGAGTTGAGGGTTCCAGGGCGGGGGCCGGTTGGGTTTGTATATACGCTCGACGATCTAACCCGTGTGCGGCGTCTAGAGCGGGAAGTTCGCATGCAGGATCGGCTGGCGGCAGTTGGCCGTCTTTCCGCAGCCATCGCGCACGAAATCCGAAATCCGCTAACTTCAATTGCGGGGTCGGCGAGCCTGCTTTCGGAAATGCCCGATCTGAACGAAGAACACCGGCGCCTCCTGCAGATTGTCACTCGGGAATCGCAGCGGCTCAACGAGATTATTACCGACTTTCTGGCCTATTCGCGCGCAAAACAATATCGTTACGCGTCGGTCGACATAGTTCCGCTGCTCGAAGACACGCTTACGCTGCTGGAACATCGGCTTGAGGCAGAAAAAATTGGCATAAAAATCGAGCGGCGTTATTCGGCTCCCAAGGCTTTCGTTTTGGCTGACGGCGACCGGATGAAGCAGGTCTTCTGGAATTTTTGCGAGAATGCGGTCCGCGCCATGAAGAAGCGCGGCACGCTGACGATAAGTATTGAAGAGCTTGGAGGTGACTGGCAGTTAAGCTTCGCCGACACCGGGCCAGGAATGAGCCCTCAAATGGTCGAAAAAGTCTTTGAGCCATTCCAGTCACAGTTTGAGGGCGGTACGGGTCTGGGCTTGGCGATTGTTTATCAGATCGTCCAAGCGCACGAAGGAAAAGTATGGGTGCGATCAATGTCCGGGCAGGGGTGCACTTTTATTTTACGACTGCGAAAGTCCGCCGAGGAATCAATGACATTGGACGCAGCGCAGAGTTCAGGTTCATTGACCGAGAATCTGCCGGAGAGCCCGAAAGCAGAGGGCGCGCATGCCTAATATTCTCATCTGCGATGACGAGCGCTCCATCTGCGAAATGCTCGATATCACGCTGCGACGCGAAGGCTACAAAGTAGAAACTGTTACTTCGGGGGAGGCAGCGAAAAGAAAGATCGAATCGGCGCTTTATGACATCATTGTCACCGACATCAAAATGCCCGCTATTAATGGCATTGAGGTTCTGCGTCATGCACACAAACTTTCTCCGGAAACTGCCGTAATCCTTATCACAGCTGTAGATGACTATGAAGCCGCGGTACAAGCGGTCAAAGCCGGCGGCGCGGCCGACTATATTCGTAAGTCCCCGGGGTTGATCGATGAGATCAAGCTCGCCATTCGCAAAGCTCTGGAAAAAGTCACCCTGAGCCGACAAAATTTTGCGCTCAAGCGCGACGCAGCCACGAGAAACTCGCTGGACAACATCATTGGGGCGAGTCCAGCCATGGAAAAACTGAAACAGACCATTCGGACGGTGGCCTCCACGCAGAGCACGGTACTGATCTATGGCGAGAGCGGAACCGGAAAGGAACTGGTCGCACGCGCAGTACATACTTGCTCCCCGCGCGCCACGGAGCCGTTTGTCTCGATCAATTGTGGTGCTTTTCCAGAGACCTTGCTGGAGAGCGAACTTTTCGGGTACGTGAAAGGCGCATTCACCGGAGCAAACCAGAACAAGCGCGGTCTGTTCGAAGTTGCTGGCGGGGGGACGATTTTCCTGGATGAAATCGGGGAAATGTCGCTGACTATGCAAGTAAAGCTTCTACGGGTGTTGCAGGAACGCAGCGTGCGCCCCGTCGGCGGCACTGACGAAATACCTATCGATGTGCGGGTAATCGCCGCGACGAACCGGGATCTGGACAAGCAGGTTGCGGAGAATACCTTTCGGGAGGATCTGTATTACCGCTTGAGCGTGATTCCAGTTACGGTGCCTCCATTGCGCGAGCGCCGGGAAGATGTTGCGCTATTAGTGAATCATTTCCTGCGTAAGTACGCGCCCGCTGCAGGGAAGAGCATTGCGCGGGTGAGCGCCTCATCCGTGGCATCCCTAGCCAGCTACGATTGGCCGGGCAATGTTCGCCAACTGGAGAACACTATTGAACGCGCGGTCGCTCTGGGAAGTGGAGAAGAGCTGCAAGTTGAATCTCCCGCGGAGCGGCCCCGGGCGCGCGCCGCTGCAGCAGGGGTCGGCGCGGAAGGAGTTTCGCTTGCGCCTGACGCCGTTCTCCCCGAAGGAATGGACATGGAGAAATATGTCGCCGATATCGAGCGCTCGTTGCTGAAATCTGCGTTGGCGCAGTCGAATGGCGTGCAGGCACGCGCTGCCGATGTGCTCAAGATTTCGTATCGATCCTTTCGCCATTTGATGAAAAAGTACGATCTGTAGTTTTGGACTGCCCCTTTACGACTGGAATTGTGAAGCCATGTTGCCCACAAACATAACGCTCTGGCTCGTCAGTATCTGCATGATTGCCGGATTCGGAGCAATCGGATTTTCTTGGGAGAGAATGCGCAGGCAGCTGAATCAAGCATTGCCCTTCGAACAAAAAATAACTCTCTATCCGCCTCTGCCGCAGAGATTCGGAGAACTTGTCTGGAAAACTAACGACCTGGGACATTTCGTGACCGTCTTGGACCAGTACACAAAAACTCACCCCTTCAGTCCTTTACCAAAAAAGGTCGCGATTGCCCTTATCGTCTGGATACTATGCTTTATGGGGCTTCTCGCTAGCGGAGTCGGGCGCTAGCTTCCGTGCACTCTTGAGCCGTGTTTCTGGTTATGATCTGAGCATGCGCTACAGCCTGCGATTCATGTGGAATGCCACCCGAGGGCACCGGCTCACGCCCTGGCGCAGCCCATATCTTTTGTGGCGCATTGAAACTTACTGCGGGGTAAAGATGCAGCAGATCGGTTTTCTGGAGTTTTGGGAATTCTTGTGGCGGGAGCGTGTGAACCTGGTGCGTTTTTTAAACTGGACGTCGGAGATGGAACGCTACGTTCACCCGACAGTAAAAGTGAGCAAGTAATGTTGCAGTTGGGAAATTTGGAAAATTTGTAATTGGGTAATTTAAGACCAAATTACACTAGTATTGCCTTTCAAATTTCGCAATTACTCAATTTCTCAATTTCCCAATTTCCCAATTCCCCATTTTTCCTCATCCGTTCGCTGCGACGGCGCCTTCAAGCACTACTGTCACTTCGGCTCCCTTTGTGGCGCTCCGCGTAGTTGGTCCGGATGGTGGTCACCTCGCGTTTTCCCACGGTGATTTTGAAGCCCGGTGTCTTTCCTTCTAATAGACCAGGGACATCCTGAGCGGAAAAGTTGGTGATCAGGTTTCCAAAGCGATCAACTTTGAGTACCACACCACGCAGTGTTTTCCCGTCGGTGGCTTTAGGTTTCGGCGCATTGAAGCGCACAAAATCTTCGATCTCCGGGCCAAACTTTTCCTGCTCCACACCCTTAGCGAGATAGCCGGCGACCGGGGCAAAGATATCGCGGCCGTGGAAGGTGTTGCTGATCGGTTGCCTGAAGTAGTGCTCGCCAGTGATGTGGCGAACATGCACTCGCTGTTCGCGGGCATACATCAGCGACAGCACGCCGTTATCGGGCGCGACGAAATTGAAGCCGTCGGAGGTCGCGAGTATCGGGCGCCGCGCACTTCCAACCCCTGGATCAACCACGACTAAATGAATAGTGCGGGCAGGGAAATGCGAATAAGATTCGGCGAGCGACAGAGCTCCGTCCAAAATGTCGAAAGGCTGCACGGAATGAGAGATGTCCACGATCTCGGTATTGGGCGCGATAGTCAGAATCACGCCCTTCATCACGCCCACAAAATGGTCGTTTAGGCCGAAATCGGTGGTCAGTGTAACGATTGGACGGTGCGCCAAGTTAGCCTCGTGGTGGGGAATTCCCTCGGAACTAACTTGAAACTAAAGCCTTAAGCAATACGCGTCAAGGTACAGAAGTCATTCACTCGGCAACCCAAAGAGTACGCCAAGTTACTCAATCCTTATGCTTCCGGATCCGGTCTGAACCTCTACCGGGACCCCTCCACCGCCTACTTTGCCTTTTACTTCTCTGCGGCCGATAGAGCCTTGCACGGTAACAGGATGTGAGAGATCAATCGATCCGGAGCCGGTGTGTGCGTCCAGATCGAAGGAAGCATTGCTGGGTAGCCTGAGCTGCACGCTGCCTGAGCCTGTACGAACCATCCATCCGCCCGTTGCTTCCCCATCTACCCGGACGTCGCCGCTTCCCGCCGCGGCCTGTAATGAGCCCTTCACGTGACGCAGTTCCAAGCCGCCGGACCCGGTCTCAGCGTGCACCGATCCTGCAGCGCTCTGCTCGAGCGTGAGATGACCGCTCCCCGTCTGCCCATCAAATCCGCCTGCGACATGGGTTGCGTTAATTGAACCGCTGCCGGTGCGGGCGTAAACGCTGCCATTCGCGCCTTCGATTTCTATGCTTCCTGAGCCCGTGTGCGCGCGAATTCCAGCTCCAATGGTCGATAACTTCAATCCGCCGGAGCCGGTATTAACTTCCACAGGTCCGGCAATGTCAGAAATGGTTTGGCTTCCCGATCCCGAGGACGACCGCAATTGGGTGCTTTCGGGCACCGTAATTTCATAGCTGATAGAAATGTTGTGCTTAAGCTCCGGGTCGTCTATATGCCCGATGCGAATATCGTTTCCACTCTGCTGAATTGGAGGATTGTTCTCCAGTTTCTTCACCCGTTCTTCTGCGTTCCCGCCGCCGAACCATTCGTTGGCCGAGATACGTCCAACTACATGTACCTGGTTCGAGCCGCCGCGATGTACCTCAACCGAACCGGAGCCGGTTTCAACCTGCAAATCCACTCGCCCAGTGACCTGTAATGTACGCTCGAACTCGCCACGCGCTGACCCGAACGCCGGCAGCGAACACAGAACCGAACCTGCTAGTGCCAGTGCGACTGCCCATCGTGGATTGAAAGCCCGCATATTTCCTCCTGGAAAACTCTTCAGACAACATCGGAAAAACGGGGCACGGAAGGGTAGGTTACCGTGCCCCAAGATCCCGGTGATTAGCCGGGTTGCATGAATCCTTACTGCAGTATGACCTGGTCACCTTCCTTCAGCCCATTGAGGACCTCAGTCTTGGCGCCGTTAGAAATGCCAATATTAATCGCGATCTTTTTCTGTCCGTCTTTACCCTTTGGATCCGGAGTTTGGACGGAAGCCTTGCGATCCTTGTCGTAAATGATTGCGCCTTCCGGAATCTGCAGCACGTTCTTGTGTTCGTCAAGAATGATTTCGGCATTGGCGGTCATCTCGGCTTTCAGCTCACCGGTAGCATTGTCGATAGAAACCCGGACTTCGAAAGTTGTGACGTTGTCTTTTTCCACGCCCATTGGCGAGATTTTGTTGACCACACCATTAAAGGTCTTATCTTTGAAAGACTCGACTTTGATTCGAGCAGGCTGGCCCATGTACACGCGCCCGATATCGCTCTCGTCGACCTTACCTTTGACATACACCTTGCTCACATCGCCGATTGTCATCACCAGAGTCGCGCTCGATCCCAATACGAGGATTGAACTGACCGCGTCGCCAATCTCTACATCTCGCGAAAGCACGATGCCATCGATTGGGGAAACAATGTCGGTGTAGCTCAATTGCTCCTGTAATTGCTTCAGATTCGCCTCGTCCTCAGCGACTTGGGCTTGTGATTGCGCAATTTTCGCCTGCAGGACCGTCATTTGCGCGCGCGCCACATTTTGCTTGTTTACCGCCATCCGGTACTCTTTTTCGGCATCGTCGAGCGCGGATTGCGACACTACGCCGCTCCTCTGCATTTCCAGGTTGCGGTCGTAGGCACGCTTTAGCAGCGGAACATCCGGGCCTTCCGCATCCACCTTGGAGCGCTCGAAATCTGCCTCCGAACCCTTCAGGTTTGCTTGTGCTGCCAAAAGCGCGGCGCGCGACTGCTCAACTTGGGCTTCGATCTCGATTTTGTCGAGTTGCGCTAAAAGCTGTCCCTTCTTTACCCGATCCCCGTACTCCACGTGCAGCTTCTTTACGATGCCGCTGGCTTTTGATTTCACTTCGACCTTGGTAATGGGTTCGACCTTGCCGGTCGCTACCACACTCTTGGCCAGGTCGCCCTTCTCTACCTTGGCTAGCTTTGAGGGATCAATTTTTGAACTGCCGTGCGAGAACGCAACGGCAACGCCGACTATGAGTACCAGCACAACTACAACTGCCGAGATGATAATGATGCGAGTGCGCCGTTTCTTGCGTAGGTTTACGTTGCCGTTCACAACTCCTCCTTCAAGATCAGTTGCTCTTCAGCTCTTGCTAAGTAGTACGAGGCACCTGCGGAATTTGTTCCCTGTTTGGGTGAGCATGGAATCAGCTGAAGAACCGGGCGCTGTCAGTTAGACCGCTCAGCGCTAAAAACGAAAGCAGGAAAATCAGTCACTTTTTCAGCGTGGCTTTCAAAGGACCGGAAATACACGCTTAAGCCCGGGAATTAGCTGCGATCAGGGATGTTTCTATTAAAAATTCGTGCCGAAACATGGCTCCAGAGCTGCACCTATTGTAGCTTCCGGTGACGGAAGAAAAGTGAGAAAACAGCTTTGAAATGTTAAAATTAGCTCTCAAATGATCGCATTTGTGCTGCTCCGGGTCCTGCTGATTGTAGCCCTGGTAGCGGCCAACGCTTTCTTTGCCGCTGCCGAATTTGCGCTGGTCAGTGTCCGTGAGACCCGCATCGAGCAGCTCATCCGAGCGCGCCGCATCGGCTCTCGCATTCTGCAAAGACTGCACCGCAACCTGGACGAAGTCGTCAATGGTGTGCAACTCGGCGTCACCGTCGTCAGCCTTACGCTGGGCTGGATCGGCGAGCCCATGGTTGCCCATTTCGTCGAGAGCTTCCAATTCCTGCAACGGGTGCCGCATGTGCTGGTGTACGCGCACGGCATTGCGATCGGCATCGCCTTTGGCCTGATCACCTTCCTGCACGTGATTCTCGGTGAACTGGTACCGAAATCCCTCGCCTTGCAGCGGGCAGAGCAAGTGGCATTGGCTGTGGCGGCGCCGATGGACGTCTTTCTTACGCTGACTCGCCCACTTATCTTTGTCATGGGCAGGTCCGCGGGCTGGGTCCTCAGGATCTTTGGCCTGCGTCGAATGCGGCAAGGTCCCGTGCATTCTCCTGATGAAGTAAAGTTGATCGTCAGCGCCAGCAGGGAACTGGGTCAGATCACGCCCGCGCAGGAGGATATGGTTCATCACGCGCTGGAGCTCGAAAACACAATGGTGGGCGAAGTGATGGTACGTAGGCCGGAGATTTTTTCTTTGCCCGGCGATCTCACGCTGCAAGACGCAATCGACCGTGTAGTTGAAGAACAGTTTATGCCAAAGATTTAATGCGCTGGGCGGGCCTGCGGCTGACCACGCGGCCTCTAGCAGTTCCTTCGCGCATCTCGGAGATGAAAATCAGCCAGGTCATGCACGACGCCATGGTCGTGCCGGAGACGAAGCCGCTTTCCGAACTGCTGGAGGAATTCAAAGACCGCAAGCGTCACATGGCAATCGTGGTGGACGAATTCGGTTCGACCACTGGCTTAATCACCGCCGAGGATATTTTGGAACAGTTGGTCGGTGAAATCGAAGACGAGTACGACGTTGCCTCACTGACCACTACGCAAACTGCCGGCAGCAAAACTCTTCTTCTGGAAGGCACCATAGGCTTGCTCGATCTGGAGTCACACTACGATCTTCTACTTCCCCGCGATGCAGGGTTTGAAACTCTGGCTGGCTTCATGCTCTCAAAGCTGCAGAAAATTCCGGCGATCGGAGACTCCTGCTACTACGGTGGCCGGCGTTTTACCGTCGAAGAGATGGACGGTTACCGCATATCGCGTGTGAAGATTGAAGATGTTCAACCCGCCGCCGCCCAGGTTGGGGACTAAAAAGATCGGCGATCACATCTGGGGACGCAGTGAAGTTCAGCGTTCGCACGGTGGCAAGTGGTAAGGTGTATACAAAACTTTCCCCGTGAGAGCCTTCCGCTACTTGTTATCACGAGCGTTGTACACCTTGCCGGTCCTCTGGCTCGTCGTTTCGGTTGTTTTCCTGCTCATTCACCTGGTGCCTGGCGATCCCATTCTGCAGATGTTGGGCGAAGGCGCGCCGGTCACGGATGTCGCAGCCACTCGCCATCTTTACGGCCTTGATGTTCCCCTCTGGCAGCAATACGTGCATTACTGGAAAGGCGTGCTGCACGGCGATCTCGGGCCATCGCTGCGGTTCAATCAGAGCGTTGGGAGTTTGATAGTTCACCGTTATCCATACACGCTCGAATTGACGGTGGCCTCGTTACTCATAGCTATTTTGATTTCGATTCCCGCCGGAGTGCGTTCGGCGCAGCGCCGTGGAAGATGGGATGACAAACTGCTCAGCGTGGTCAGTTTATTCGGGTTGTCGTTTCCTAATTTTGCGCTGGGCCCGATTCTGATTTTATTTTTTGCCATCAAGCTCGGATTGCTTCCCGTTTCCGGTTCCGGAACTCTGGCACATCTGGTGCTGCCCGCGATCACTATGGGCAGCGCTCTGGCGGCGATCCTTACTCGCATGGTCCGCACCTCAATGCTCGAAGAACTTGGCCATGATTACATTCGCACCGCGCGCGCCAAAGGTCTTCCCGAGCGGACGGTGGTTTATCGTCACGCTCTCCGCAATGCGATGTTGCCAATTCTCACTGTTCTCGGATTGCAATTTGGGGCGCTACTGGCTGGCGCGATTGTCACCGAAAAGATTTTTTCCTGGCCTGGGATTGGGCGTCTGACGATTGACGCAATCGGCAACCGTGATTACTTCCTGGTGCAAGGATGCATTCTCGCCATAGGCCTAACTTATGTGCTGGTGAACCTGCTGACCGATTTGTTGTACTCGGTAGCGAACCCGAGGATAAGGCAGTAAAAACGCATTATTGGTCAATTCTCAGAAGAGGGAAAGTCGCGAATAAAATGTGGTGCTAAGCCGGTTCTCCGGCCTTGACTCGATTATCACCATCCTCTAGTCTCTAGTGGAGATGCGTATCGGCAGACTAATTGTTGTGAACACGCTCATGTTGGGCCTGGCTGCCTATGCTCTCGACTGTGGCGCATCCACCTCGCCCGAACAGGCAATGCAATGCTGCAAGTCTATGCGCTGCTCCTCGTACAGCCATCATGGTCAGGATTGTTGCAAGACGATGCCCTCTGTACGCGCCGCTCTCGGGCAACCTTCATCTTTGCAGAATCATTCAGTCTCTCCGTCGGTAATCGGATTTTTACCTGGCTCAGACGCGGTTCGTGATTTGCAGGCTCATGTTCCGGTGGTAGCAACGCATTCTCACGCACCGCCGATTTCCTTCATCTCCCCTTCGTTGTCTCTACGAATCTAGCCTTAACTCCAGTTCACCACCCGTGTGCACAAATATGTGTATTCCGGGCAATGGTCCATCTTCGCTGGAGGAATTCTTGAGATTTGGAAATCTTCATTGCGCCCCCATGTGGTGGGCGTCACTATCATTGGCACTCTTGCTCTGTGCTGGGATAGCTTTGGGGCAAGGGGCCGCGCCGGAAACCGCACCTCCTCTTTTTCCGGGCGGCGGACTCGTATCTTATAGCTCGAACTTCACAACCCGAGCATCAATGCCGGGGTTGCCGGGCAATATTCCTGCGACCGCCCGGCCCACGCTTTCACACGAGGGCGATCTCAATTTCACTTGGGGGTTCCGACCAGATTTTGATTTAACGATTCTCGTTCCGATAGTCACAAATCGATTTGAGATGCTGAACGGCCCAGCGGTACGTGAAACCGGACTGGGTGATGCGATAGCGCTCATGAAGTACCGCT
>QHZX01000103.1 GCA_003224835.1 Acidobacteriota bacterium
TTGCGCGCTACTGGCGCCGGGCTGAGATTCTCACTGACGTTCAATTCTGCGAGATCCGTTACGGCGGAAACCCAGCGGCCTTCCTTCGCGGATTCAAATCAATTTACCTTGGGCTTTTCATGAACTGCTTCATCCTGGGATGGGTGACGCGGGCCATGGTGAGCATCATTGCCGTGATTCTCGGGCCGGTGATCGCGCAAGGGCGCGTACTTCATCTGGGGATTCTCGGCCAGTACACCCTGGGTGATCCGCAAAATACCGCGCTCGCAATCTGCATCTTCGTACTCATCCCATTCACCGGTCTTTACACATTTATTGGCGGGCTGTGGGGAGTCTTGGTCACAGACCTGTTCCAGTTCGTGCTCAAGATGACCATGATCATCGTGCTCGCGTGGGTGGCCGTTGCCAAAATCGGCGGCATGCACGCGCTCGAAGCACACCTGCAAACCATTCGCGAGAACGTGCAGGCGACGGGCGTGACCACCTCGGATCCTACGGCCTTTCTGCCAGATTTCCATCACGGCTGGGGCAGTAGTGCCATCTGGACGCTGCCGCTGCTGACTTTTGTCGTTTATTTGGGAATGCAATGGTGGCTGGCGTGGTATCCGGGGGCGGAGCCCGGCGGCGGCGGATATGTGGCGCAACGCATGTTCAGCGCAAAGGACGAGAAGCATTCTCTGGGTGCGACTTTGTGGTTCAACATCGCGCATTACGCTTTGCGGCCTTGGCCCTGGATCGTAACCGCGCTGGTTGCGATCGTTGTCTATTCGCCGAACGGTGGTCTGCACCCCAGTGCGGCGTTTGCCGCAAACCCTGAGCAGGGATACGTCATGGTGCTGCGGGATTACCTGCCTCCCGCGCTACGCGGGTTGATGGTGGCCGCTTTTCTGGCAGCGTTTATGTCCACCGTGGGAACCCAGTTGAATTGGGGATGTTCGTATTTAGTCAATGATCTTTACAAACGGTTTCTGGTACGCAATTCAACCGAACAGCATTATGTGCGGGTGAGCCGATTCATCACAGTGCTGTTGGTCCTGGCCAGCGGGTACACGGCAGCGCAACTGAAATCCATCGGCGCAGGCTGGGAACTGGTGCTGGGCGTGGGTTTTGGCACTGGCGCGGTGTATATCCTGCGCTGGTACTGGTGGCGGATCAGCGCCTGGAGCGAAATCTCCGCGATGATCGCCGCCGCCGCGGTGACGATTGCACTGAGCAGAGTTTCCTTCGTTGGTAATGACGCGATGGTTTATGCGAAGAAAACGTTAATCACCGGCGGACTCACGACTATCGCCTGGTTGCTGGCCACATTTTTCACTCGCGCAGAGTCAAACGCGACTTTGGTTGCGTTTTATCGCCGCGTGCATCCCACCGTTTATGGCTGGCGGCCCATCGCAAAACTGGCGCCTGAACTGCCCGAAGTCAAAGACGTTGCTGGCAACGCATTCAACTGGCTGATGGGGGTAATCCTGGTTTATGGCTGCCTCTTCGGGATCGGCAAACTTGTATTCCAGCAATGGGGACAAGGAATCTTGCTGCTCGCGGTAGCTGGTGTTGCAGGCTACCTTATCTTCTGGGACTTGTCTCGCCGCGGATGGGAAACCCTCTCCGGCAAGCAAATCGAAACCACCACCCAGGTAGTAAGTGCAGACTAGATCTGTGCGAGGGCAAAACTTAACACTGTCATCCCGAGCGAAGTCGAGGGACCTTGTGCTTGCTCTTGCATTCTTCAGCGCAGTCGAGGGACCTCCGAATCGCTCATATCCAAATCGTCTCGTTCCCCTTACTTCGAACGGTTCACGCCGGCTTGCGCATCTGGACGCGCATTCACAACTTTTTCTTGCCGCGAGCTTTCCTCCTCAGCCGAGTGCGCGGTTATTCCCTGCGACGGCCGCTTCGGAGTTCGCGTGTGCACCGATCCCTCATGTGCTGCCTGCTCTGGCTCCGTCCGGTGGTGCGACGCGTCACTCTGCACCTTCCGCGGAGCACGCTCCTGCCCAGTCTCGGCGCCTTCCATGTTCTCGTAAATTTGGTCGCCGGCTTCAGCTTCGAACCCGCGCTGGTCATTATCTAAATCAGTCTGCTCCGGCGTTGTGCCTTGCTGGGTTTGCGTGTGGGGCGTTTTCTGCTTCCTCATTCAATCCTCTCCATGGTTCATTTCTTCGGTCCGCTTGTACTCTTTTTTCCGGCAGTAGGGTTCTTCTTACTGTTTCCGGCGCCACTCTGGGCGCCAGCTCCGGCGTGCCCTGCACCGCCTCGATGTGAGCCTCCGCCTCCCGCGCCGGACTCTGCGCCACTTCGTTTTGCCATGGCCACCTCTTTCAGCTAACCGTCTTTTAGTTGCCTCTCGTCGCCCGGCCGTTGTGTCGTTCACGAAGATTCAGCCGAAGCCCGCAGTTCCCATCTAACCTGTGTGGCGGCGCTCTCGCCCTTCAACCTTAAATCTGAAATTTTGTCTGAGTCTCTCCCGCCGGTCACGTAATCAAAAAAGTAAATCCATCAATCCAGGAGGACACAATGCAACCGCGAATCGACGGCCTCAAAGTTGCCCCCGGGGCTTATCACGCCATGCTCGGACTCGAAACTTACCTTCACCAATGCGGTCTTGAGATTCCGCTTCTGCACCTGATCAAGCTGCGGGCTTCGCAGATCAATGGCTGCGCTTATTGCATTGACATGCACTGGAAGGACCTGCGCGCGATCGGTGAAAATGAGCAGCGCCTTTATGGGCTCGATGCCTGGCGCGAGTCGCCTTACTATAGCGAACGCGAACGTGCCGCACTGGCGTGGACTGAAGCCGTAACTCTGGTCGCCAGCACCCAGGTGCCCGACGCAGTGTACGAAGAGGCGCGTCGGCATTTCAATGAAAAGGAAATTACGAACCTGACGCTGGCGGTGGCCACCATCAACGCATGGAACCGCCTCGCCATCTCTCTGCGTGCCGAAGCCGGCAAGTATCAGCCAGCCAGGCCATCAGAAATACGAAAGACCGCTTGAGACGAGCAGCAGTAAGTAATCGACTCAATCAGATAAAAAGGTCGATCATGCTTCCAGAATCGACCTTTTTTTATGTCCTTCTCCGGACACAAGAAAGCCAATGTCGAGGTCAATATCATGTGGCGCGGGCACTCCTGCCCGCGAAACTGCCGGGCAAGTTTCACAGTACGCGGACACAGACAATGTTCATTCGTCACAGACTCCAGGCAGTGATGCTGATTCAATGGACACTGCAAGTCGCGGACAAGAGTGTCCGCCCCACACATTCATGTTTCCCACTCGCACATATCAATATCGAAGAAGACTGCCGCATATTCAGAAATTTAATCGCCCACTGTTCGTAACTTTCTGCAAGCTGTTGCACAACCAGTTTTCTGAGCGGGCACGATATCTGGTCTTGAAACATTGCATTCACGACCACGGCAAACGCATTGATCTGCACGCGGCAGTCATCATGCCGGATCACGTGCACATGCTCTTCACACTATTAAGGGACGAGAGAGGTTGGCCTTATCCAATGCAGAAGATTTTAAAGATGATCAAAGGCACATCGGCTCGAGACATCAACAGACTGCTTGGTAGCAGCGGGCCAGTCTGGCAAGATGAATCATTCGATCACGTCTTGCGATCGCAAGAAAGTTTAGAAGAAAAAATCGAGTACATCCGCACGAGTCCGGTGCGAGCAGGGCTGGTGCAGAAGCCCGAAGAGTACAGTTGGCTGTGGCTGAAGCCTTAACCGTGTGGCGCGGGCACTCTTGCCCGCGAACCCATGAAATCACCCTACATTGATTTCGAAAACAAATCCGCGCACAGAGAGCGTGCGCGCGACACATTCTCGCAAAATGAAAAAGGCTACCAATTTCTGTTGGTAGTCTTTATTTATACCGGCGACGACCGGAGTTTACCCTGAGCTTGCCGAATGGGCTCCCACACACTTTCGCGTGCAGTACCATCGGCCCTGCGGGGCTTAACTTGCGCCGTTTGCGCGGCGTCTGAGCCGCGCGGCGCTATCCCGAGCAGAGCGCAGCGGAGTCGAGGGATCTCTGGAAATAAGAAGTGGGAGCCTGCTCCCGCAATCCCGCAACGAAAAAAGGCCATCCAGATTTATCTGGATGGCCTTTATTTTTATGCCGGCGACGACCTACGCTCCCACACACTTTCGCGTGCAGTACCATCGGCCCTGCGGGGCTTAACTTCCGTGTTCGGGATGGGAACGGGTGGAACCCCCGCGGTAAGATCACCGACAAAGTTGAGGCGTTTTCGCGGCGTCCGAGCCGCGAGCCGAAATCCCGAGCGAAATCGAGGGATCTCAAACGCCAAATTTTTAGCTTTAGCTCTTAGCCTTCAGCTAACCCCGCGCAAAGCCGCGAAGCTCAGAGCTAGAAAACTAATTGCTAAAAGCTGAATTTCAAAGATCGTGAGAACGAAGTCTCACAACTGAATAGATTGGGTTTTTCTGAGAGCTTACAGCTGATAGCTGAAAGCTTCTTCCTACTTCGGCTTTTATCGGCGCGCAGCGTCAGCCTTTCATCTCTTCACTACCCAGGTTCGAGTAGTGTTGAAACTGCTTCAGCATCAGTTCAGTTTCTAACTGATAGCTGAGAGCTGATGGCTGACA
>QHZX01000215.1 GCA_003224835.1 Acidobacteriota bacterium
ATTGCCACCAATAGCTGGAAAAACGAAGCGGCCAGAATTGCTCTGCCGCCCGGCTCTGGCACGGCTTGCTCATCGCGGACGCGCGTCAGCCTTGGGCCGAAGATAAAAAGCAGGACGGCAAAAAGCATCAACCACGGCAAGATCTTGAGAAAGGTCTGCCCTGGAGTACGCAAAAGTAGGATTGCGCCTACTACTCCGCCAGCAAGGCTGACGGCGATCAGCGGCCAAAGCACGCTTCGCCCCACCTTCAAGTGGTGACGAAATGCGCCGCCGCTGAAGGTGAGGCCAGTCCACAGCGCGACCGTGTTAGTCGCATTAGCGGGTATCGCCGGCACTCCGGTAAACAGCAATGCTGGAAACGCAATAAAGCTGCCGCCGCCGGCCACGGCATTCAGCGCGCCTCCAAGCAGGGCGGCAAAGAACAGCAGAACAGCATTTTGAGGATTGAAAAGGGGCGGGTTCAAGCCCTTACAGATATATCAGAGCAATTCTGGCGAGCAAATCCCGAGTCGCTAAATAGCCAAGTGTCATTCCAAAGCGCTCCAGGCACGAGGAATCTGCATATTCCCAGACACACTGCAGATTCCTCACACCTAAAAGGCGCCCGGAATGACACCGGATCTCGCAGAAACTTGCCCTTACCTAGGTTCCGTAGCTGGCGCTTCCGGGCTCGCGTTTCTGTTCAAATTTGTCGCGCACACGGTCGCCGAATTCCTGCACTTTATTGGTGATGGTTCCACGGGTCTCTTCGCCGCTGGCCGGCGCCAACAGCATTCCAACTCCAACTCCTATTCCAACCCCGATCAGCAGGGCGGCCGTTGTGCCCAAATAATTATGGTCCTCACCTCGGAGCACGTCTTTGGCCCGGCTTGCCCGCCGCGAGGCCTCATCGTAGGTGTCCCAGGCACGCCCGCTCAAATCTTCGAAACTGCTCCCAGCCCGCTCACGCAGTGAGTCGAGCAGGTAAACGCCGGTTCCGAGCAGAAGGTTCCATAACATCTTCTCTTTTCGCATTTTCATGCCATTCCTCCGCCTAATTAATTTTCAATCTTTCGCAGATAGAAAGATGCGAATTTACTAGGCTGCGGTTGGAAGGAATTCCAGCTGCTCACAAGCAGCGGAATCAGCTCTGCTAAAGTGCTCGCGCATAACCTTACACTTCCAGAAAAGGTGACCGGGGCTGTGCAAAAAACCATCGCAACTCCTCTGGTTCGTCTGTCTATTTCACTTCGGTGCTCGTGTTACTATCCGGCCAGTGGCATCCGCCAAAGCCAATCCAGATCTCAGAGATCGTCTGGTCTCAGCTGCCCCGGTTGAGGACGATTCCTCCTTTGAGCTGAAACTACGCCCTCAGCGCCTGGGCGAATTCATCGGCCAGTCGAAAGTGAAAGAAAACCTGGCCGTAGCCATTGAGGCTGCCAGGTCGCGCGGCGAGGCGCTGGACCACGTTTTACTTTACGGACCTCCCGGGCTTGGCAAGACTACTCTGGCGACCATCATTGCCAATGAACTTGGCGCTGCCTTTCAGCAGACCTCGGGGCCGACCCTGCAGATTAAAGGGGATCTCACCGCAATTTTGACCAACCTGCGCGATAAGCAGGTACTCTTCATCGACGAAGTCCATCGCCTGCAGCCTGCGCTTGAGGAAATTCTCTATTCCGCGCTGGAAGACTACAAACTCGACATTTTGATCGGCCAGGGCCCCGCCGCCCGCACCCACACCATGGACGTGAAGCCGTTTACCTTTGTGGCCGCGACCACCCGTGCCGGATTGCTTTCGGCTCCGTTGCGCTCTCGCTTTGGAATCGTCCTGCGGCTCGAGTTTTACAGCCATGACGAGCTGAGAATTATTATCGAGCGCTCGGCCGAAATCCTTGGCGTGGAAATTAATCGCGAAGGCGCGATCGAGCTTGCCAGCCGCTCACGGGGAACTCCGCGAATTGCCAATCGATTGCTGCGCCGAGTGCGCGACTATGCCCAGGTGCGAGGTTCCGGAAATATCGACCTGCCCACCGCCCAGGCTGCACTGCAGATGCTCGAAGTCGATCGTTATGGTTTTGACGAAGTAGATCGCAGGCTGCTTTTGGCGATTATCGAGAAATATCAGGGCGGCCCCGTCGGCGTAAACACGCTTGCGGCAGCGCTTGCTGAAGAGCCTGACGCAATTGAAGAAATTTACGAGCCATTTTTGATTCAGATCGGTTTCTTGAACCGAACTCCTCGGGGCCGCGTAGCAACCCAACTGGCGTACGAGCACTTCGGGATCACGCCTAATCGCCGGCAGAGTTCGTTGTTCTAGCTCATTGGCGAGGAGTCTACAATAAAACCTATGAAGCAGGTCCAACAAGTAACGGCGATTATTGAACGTGAAGGCGACGGCTATGTTGCACTCTGTCCCGAATTGGACGTGGCGAGCCAAGGGGACACGATTGAAGCTGCGCGTAAGAATCTGCAGGAGGCAGTCGAGCTTTTCCTCGAAACTGCTGATCCGGAGGAAATCCATAAGCGCAGACATTCTGAAATTTTTGTCACTCGCCTTGAGGTAGAGGTTGGGTAAGGTACGCGTTCTGTCCGGACGCGAGGTCTGCAGAATTCTCGCTCAAAATGGATTTGAGGAAGTTCGCCGGCGCGGCAGTCACATCGTGATGCAAAGGCGTGTTGCAGGCTCCACCATCACGGTCCCAGTGCCGGATCATTCCGAACTTCGGAGAGGCACTTTAATGTCGATCATCCGTCAGTCTCAGTTGCCGCGTGCCCTGTTCGAGCTACCATGATTGCCCATCTTCGCGGAAAATTGATCGCGCGACATCCGAATCAGGTGATTCTCGAAGCCATGGGCGTGGGCTACGACGTTACAATCTCGGTTCCAACTTTTTCCGAGTTGCCGCCGGCCGGAGTGGAAGTTGCGTTGCACATTCATACCCACGTGCGCGAGGACCAGATCGCGCTCTATGGTTTTCTCCGGCCGGAAGAAAAACATCTTTTTGAAAAACTCATCAGCGTGAGTGGAATCGGGCCCAAACTCGCGATCACAATTTTGAGCGGAATGCCCGCCGACGAGATGACCTCGGCCATTCGCGGTAACGATGTTGCTCGCCTCACAAAAATTCCCGGTATCGGCAGAAAAACCGCGGAGCGCATGGTGCTCGAACTTCGCGACAAGCTGCCGCCAGTTGGCACCGACCAGATTCACGTCATCCCGTCGCTTAGTGCCGTGCAGGAAGACGTTTTATCAGCCCTCGTGAACCTCGGATACCAGCGCGCAGCTGCGGAGAAAGCGCTGCTGTCGATCGAGAAGAACGGCACGTTCGATGCGATGTTCCGGACGGCGTTAGGTGTGATGGCCAAATGATCCGCGCATCCCTGCTCCAATAATTTCGGCAATTTCATTTTCCAATACAAAATTTGCTGAAAATTAAATTGAGGATGTCATCGTTCGTGGTCGCACCGGTGATCTCATCCAGCGGCCGCAGCGCGTTGTAAAGGTCCAGCAGAAGCATTTCATGTGGAACCCGGTTTCGCACCGCAGCCTCGGCATCGTTGAGTGCCGCAAGCGAATCACGCACTAGCGACTGGTGCCGGGCGTTCGTGAGGAACCCAGACTCGGTGCTGGATGCCGAATCTCCGGTTACGTGTTGAAGAATGGCAGCGCGCAATTCAGCAATGCCTTCCCCCGTCAGTGCGGAGGTACGAAGTTTGGCAGGGGCCGATCGGACGGGCGCATCGTGAGCTAAGCAGAAGGAAGTATCCGGCCCACCCGGCTTGTGTAAGTCCGCTTTATTCTCCACCACGATTGCAGTGCGCTCCTTAACTTGCGCCAGAAGTCGTTCATCTTCATCACTCCGAGGCTGCGACGCATCGAGCACAACCAAAACCAGGTCCGCATCCGCCAAGGCTTCCATCGATTTTTGTATTCCGATGCTCTCGGCTTCGTCGAGTGCGCGGCGGATCCCAGCCGTATCGACCAGCTTTACAGGGATACCGCCAATCGCCACCGTCTCCGTGACCAAGTCGCGCGTAGTGCCGGGAGTCGCGGTAACAATCGCGCGCTCGCGTTCAACGAGTCGATTGAACAAACTGGATTTGCCAACATTCGGACGACCTACGATCGCGAGCGTAAGCCCTTCATGGACCAATTTTCCGTATGCAAAAGAACGGCCAAGTTCTTCGAGCGGGGTGCGCACTTCCGCGATGTGCTGAAGTATCTGCTCACCCGGCAAAACCGAGACATCGTCTTCCGCGAAATCAATTCCTGCCTCGAGCAATGCGATTAGCTCGACCAATCGCTTTTTAATCGGTTGCAGCCGGCGTGAGAGTGCGCCTTCCAGTTGTTGCGCGGCTATCTTTGCTTGGTACAAAGTCTGCGAATCGATCAGATCGCGCACCGCCTCTGCCTGGATGAGGTCAATGCGGCCGTTCAGAAACGCTCGCATGGTGAACTCCGAGATTTCAACGATGTCGTCAGTTGTGTAAGAGTGTGGCTTGGCAAAATAAGTGACCACGACTTCGTCGATGCGCTGTGGCTCGCTTTCGTGTGGCGTTGCCCTCGGCCGCGAAACAACACTGCCTTTTTCATCTCCGGTAGGTTTTTTTGATTTTTGGATTTCGCGGGCGAGGGCGCCCGCGCCACACCGGTCGATTAGTTCGCCAAAGACCGCTCGGCCAGGTTCAAGTTCATGCTTCAGCTGCAACATGGGCAATGCAATAGCCCGCGCTTCCGGCCCTGCAAGCCGTACCACGCCGATCCCCCCGCGGCCGGAAGGCGTAGCAATTGCAACAATTGTGTCATCGAGATTCAACGAATCGATTCTATTTCACTATGGAGCTGTCGAAAGGCGAGAAGCGTCGCTGCCTTTTTTGGTGAAAAGCCCAGCCCATCAGTACAATCAACACTTCCTGCTATGGCTGACGTCCGCCGAGGTCTGATCATCGTCAATACTGGGCCGGGCAAAGGTAAGACAACTGCCGCCATGGGCACGGCTTTACGCGCTGTCGGAAACGGCATGCGGGTGCTCATGCTGCAATTTCTGAAGGGCTCGTGGCATTACGGCGAGCTTGATGCTGTGCAGGCCTTCGGCGGAAAATTCGTGATGAAGCAGATGGGCCGCGGCTTTGTAAAGCTTGGGGCGGAGAAGCCCGATCCTGAAGATGTGCGCTTGGTCGAAGAAGCCTGGGCCGAAGGCGGGCGCGCGATAGAATCCGGCGAATGGGACCTCGTGATTCTCGACGAAATCAATTACGCCATCAGCTATGGCATGCTTGATCCTGCAAAGGTCGCCGCCTTTTTAAAGAAAAAGCCTGAGATGGTTCATGTTATCTTGACGGGACGCAACGCACATCCGACAATTGTCGAACTTGCGGACACGGTCACCGAAATGCGTCAGGTGAAGCACGCGTATGAAAAAGGTGTGATCGCGCAGAGAGGCATCGAGTACTAATTGGGTGATTTTGTAATTTGGTAATTGAGTAATTTGAAGTCGCGAAGATTTCGGCTCCGGTTTCAAATTACAAAATTACTAAATTTCCCAATTACCAAATCTTTCTATGGCTTGGTTCAAAAGAGAATCCGGTGAATTGGACGCTTCGGGCGAAAAAAAAATTCGCACCGAAGGTTTGTGGGTGAAGTGTGAGAGCTGCCGGCAAATCATTTGGAAGAAAGATCTTGAAGAGAACCTGAACGTTTGTCCGAAGTGCGGCAAACACTTTCGCATCGATGCCCGCACTCGCCTCGCGAACCTATTCGACAATGGCGAATACGAAAC
>QHZX01000190.1 GCA_003224835.1 Acidobacteriota bacterium
CGGTCTCGAGACAATACGCGCCCGGCATACTTGCGCTCACCGTGCACAACAGCTGGAAGGTATCTGTCACGAACTGGAGAACTGACGGATGAAAATCTATGTCTTCGGGTCCAGCCTGACCTCGTGCTACTGGAACGGGGCGGCAACCTACTATCGTGGAATTTACAAAAATCTGCGCCGTTTAGGCCACGAAATCACATTTGCCGAGCCGGATATTTACAATCGCCAGCAGAACCGAGACTGCTCCGAAATTGACTACGCCACAGTGCGCGTCTATCAGACTCCACGAGACTTGGAGCAGGTCCTCTCAGAGGCATGCGATTCCGATTTAATCATTAAGCACAGCGGAGTTGGTGCAGATGATGAACTACTGGAGGCTGAGGTCCTACGTTTTAATTCTGCAGCGACTCGAGTTGCGTTCTGGGATGTGGATGCTCCTGCCACGCTGGCGCGAGTTGAGCACGATCCCAGCGATCCTTTTCGAGGGCTGATACCGCAATACGATTTTGTTTTTACTTACGGCGGCGGCGATGCCGTCGTTAAACACTATACGGATCTCGGTGCAAAAAATTGTTTCCCGATCTATAACGGCCTCGACCCAGATACCCATCATCCGGTTCCACCCGACCAAAGATTCGAATGTGATCTTGCATTCGTCGGAAATCGCCTGCCGGACAGGGAAGCACGAGTAGAGCAGTTTTTCCTTGGCGCAGCAGAGAAGGCGCCCGAATTTCGCTTTCTACTTGGGGGCGAAGGTTGGGGTAGCAAAAACCTGCCGACGAATGTCCGCTGGATTGGACACGTGCGTACAGAGCATCACAACAGCATCAATTCTTCAGCCCGCATGGTGCTGAATATTAACCGCGAATCCATGGCGGAAACCGGTTTCTCTCCACCGACGCGTGTATTTGAGGCTGCTGGGGCAGGTGCGTGCCTGATTACAGACGCGTGGGCCGGCGTGGATATTTTTTTTGAGCCTGGCCGCGAAATTCTTATAGCGACAAACGCGGACGATGTCGTGCAATATTTACGCAATATTCCATCGGAGTATGCCCGTCGTATCGGCTCAGCCATGCACAACCGAGGGCTTCGGGATCATACTTACGAACTGCGGGCCAAGGAAGTAGATGTCATTTTGCAGGGTGCAGGGCGATCGGCAGAGGTTCCGGTTCCGCTCCTCAACTCTGCTGCGTAGGAACGAACGTGAAGATTGTCATCTGCGGTTTGTCTATTACATCGTCATGGGGCAACGGCCACGCGACCACCTATCGCGCGCTGACTCGTGCTTTGCGCGCACGCGGCCACAAGATTGTGTTTTTCGAGCGCGACTTAGAGTGGTATGCCTCGAACCGCGACATGCCCGAGCCGCTATTCTGCCAGGTACACCTTTATGAGCAGTGGCAAGATGTAGTGGGCCTGCTACGCCGGGAATTGGCCGAAGCCGATGTTGCAATGATCGGGTCATTTTTCCCGGATGGCGTCAAGGCCATTGACGAGGCGTGTGATTCTGCAGCCGGAGTGAAAGTTTTTTACGACATTGATACTCCGATTACTATCTCCAAACTCCGCGCGGGAGATACTGAGTATCTGCGTCGAGACCAGATTCCGAGTTTCGATGTTTACTTCAGCTTCACCGGCGGTCCAATGTTACGCGAGTTGCAGACCAGATTCGGCGCAAGACGCGCGGTGCCGCTCTACTGCTCCTTTGATCCAGATCGCTACCATTGGCGAGAGCCCGACCACCGCTACCAGTGCGACCTCAGCTACATGGGCACTTACGCACCTGATCGTCAGGCGAAATTGGAAGAATTGTTTTGTAAGCCGGCAGGCGAGCTGGCAGAAAAGCAATTCCTACTTGCGGGACCGCAATATCCGGCAACTGTCGCTTGGCCAAAGAACATACGGCGTATCGTTCATCTCGAGCCTGAGTTTCACCCGTATTTCTATTCCTCTTCGCTGTTCACTCTTAATTTGACTCGCGACGAGATGGTGCAGGCCGGCTTTTCTCCGTCTGTCCGACTTTTCGAGGCAGCTGGCTGTGGGGCGGCCATAATCTCCGACACGTGGCCGGGCCTGGAAACATTTTTTAAACCTGGCAAAGAGATTCTTCTGGCCGAATCGTCAGCAGACGTAATTTCTTATTTGAAAAATATGACCGTGGATGACGTAAAGAAGGTCGGGCGGCATGCTCAAGAGCGTGTTTTAGCCGAACACAGCGCCGAAAAGCGGGCCATTGAATTTGAAGATGTCGTTGGAGCGATGGCACCCGTCCCACAATCTCTTTAAACCAAAACTGAACTAAACAAAAAAGCCAGGCCTCGCCTGGCTTTTAACAGAAGGACGTAAATCCGTTACTGGACAGTATTCGTCGAAGCGCCTGGCGTGATCAGGCTGCCCTGATTGCCCACAGCGGTTGAATATTTCCGCACAGCGGCGAGGAAAGGATCGCTGCCACGGGGAGGCGTCACTTTGCCGCTCAGAATCGTGGCGAACGGCACCAGCTTTCCATACAGGACACGAGTTTCGTCGCGGTCCTGGGCAATCTTGGAACCGTTTATATCTACGCCCGCGAACACACCGCGTGCGCGAGAGTAGCTGAGTATCTCCGATTTCATCTTCCAATCGGTCCCAGCGGCAGCCTCTCGTCCAATCGGTCCCGCTGCTGCAGATGCGCCGGCGCCAACCTTGAACTTGCTCGAGAGCAGCGCATCCATGCCTTTCTGGTTCATGACCAACATGACCAGATCGACGGCCTGCCCACCAATTTGCAGTCCCCAGCTTCCGCCAGTTATTGAAAATGGAGCCGGAGCGCTCCAGCCATTTGCCGTTCTGCATGTGGCTACGCCTTTTCCGTGACTGCCGCCAAATCCGATGGCGATCTTTACCATGGACGGCACGACGGCAACGCACTTTGCATCTGCCATAATTTTGTCCGGAATCGCACGATCCTTCACGCCCATGATTTCGTCGAGCACGTCAGCTGAGGCCTTAATTCTTTTTTCGACATCAGACTGATCTTTCTCTGAATCTGTACTGTCTTGCGCGTGTACCCAGCCTGCGCTCGCAAGGAACATGATGATCGTTCCGAGCACCAGCAGGGAATTCATGATTGCCCCTCTGTTTCGCTTCATAGATTTATCCTCGGTTTTGCCAAAAAGGCATGGAATCTTCGCCTTAGTTCAGCCTAAAGCGTAGCCCGGGAGATCAGCTTCTTCCTATCCAGTTAAGCATGTAATTGGCGCTAAAAGGCTACCTAGAGAAACCATCCCGAACTGCAAAGAACCTAAGGACTTAACCGTGCTCACGATCCAGCTAATTTGGCCACGATAATCAGTCGCTGGGGGGCGGGGCCGATCACATGTGTGGGATAACAAGTGATGAGCGTCAGCTCACCTTGATTGCTGCTCCGCAGGACGGAAAGGTCCGTGGGTCGGACCACTTTTTTTCGCACCACTACATAGTGGAACTCTTTTCCACTTCGCACAATGTAAATGTCGTCACCGTTGTGCAGGTTGTGAACGTGTCGAAAGAAGGTATCTCGATGTCCAGCGATGACCGCATTTCCTGTCGACCCCGGAATAGCAGTGCCCGTCATATGCCCCGGGCCTAAGAGAAGAGAATGACTCGATGTGCCCTCCACGACTACTACTTGCATGGCTATTCGTGGAATGGAAAGTTTGGTCAGAGCATCACTGGCGGCTTTCTGCGATTTGAAGTCGTGCAGCAGTTTCTTTTGTTCAGCAAACATCCAGAGATAGGTGCCTGACACATAAGTGCACAGAATGCCGCCAGTTGTGAGCAGAATGATGGAAAGGATGTTTCGCGCACCAGATCTGCGGGCCGGGAACTTAGGATTTCTGAAGCTTTTCCTGTTTCGCCACTGCGCCGGTTGAAGCACCGGCAAAGGATTGCGAATAAAACCGCGGGGCCCGGTACGAACGCTGGTCCTAAGGACCTGCATAAACTTAGTGTCTTGCGAAAAAGCCAGCCACCAGCGATCCCAATCCAATCAACCCAAGTAACGGAAGAATGGTGGAAGTCTGTGGCAATTGCTTGCTATTAGCGGCGGTTTCATCCTGCGCCGCATTTTGCGAATTGGCGCCGCGGTCGTCAGTCGCCGAAGATATATTTGAACCCTGATTGGCAGCTGCCGCAGCGGAAGTCGAGGCTCCTGGCCCCGGCGAAGCCGGCTGCTGAACTGCTTGCGGATTATTACCGGTATTGTTGTTGTTCTGTGGCGCTGTAATGTTTTGTGGCGCGGAATTGTTCCCTCCGCCGGATACGTCTTGTGCCACCACCCCAAGCGAGGCAGCAACCATTGCGGCCGAGAGAAACACTACTGCTCTGGTCATGCAAGCCTCCGAAGTCCCTAATTGAATTTAAGGCGGCTGCTCAGGATGCTGCTATAGGGTGATCGCAGTAACTTAGTAGGAGGTTTCGGGTAAACAGACTAGGAGTTCTGAATTTTTACTTTAGAGTGTCGCGACAACATCTACTTCGCCCTTCTTTTCAAGTACTTGCACTCGCACATTGTTGGCTTGGCGCTCGAAGAACAGGTCCACCGATGCCTGGCCGACGCGCAATCCCCGAATCGATAGCTGGGGAATTCCCTCAGGAAGGCACGGACGCTCGAAAATCACACGATTATGCGCGCCTTGGATTTTCAGCCCCAGGCACGACTCAATCAGCATAAATGCCGCTGCCGCTGCCCATGCTTGTGGCGAACATGCCACCGGATAGAGCGTTGGGCCCTCTCCACGTCGCCGTTCGAGGCCGCAAAAGAGCTCCGGCAGCCGATGCAGTTCCATAACACTGCTGACGTCAAGCAATGCGAGCATCACCTTGCCGGCAAGATTCCTTAACCCGTAGCGCCCGAAACCTCGCGCAATGAGTGAATTATCATGAGGCCAGACCGAGCCGTTGTGGTACGAGAGCGGATTGTAACGAGCCTCAGCCGAACCGAGTGTACGTATTCCCCATCCAGTGAAGAGATCGGGCTCAAGTAAGCTCCGCGCAGTTCTTTGCGCGTGTTCAGGCGTGGCAATGCCGGTGAAAAGGGTATGGCCAGCATTTGATGTCCGCACACGGCAAACATTCTTTTTGTATCCATCCAGCGCCAGCGCGTAAACTCCCAAGTCTTCGCACCAGAATGCTTCTTCGAATTTGTCGCGCAGAGCGGCGGCTTGGGATTCCAGTCGTTTGCAACTTTCATGGTCGCCTAGCTCGTTGGCCAAGCGGGCGGCTGCAATTTTAGCTGCATAAACATATCCCTGAACTTCACACAAAGCGATCGGCGGGTCCGCCAACGAGCCATCGGCATGGAACACCGAGTCATTTGAATCCTTCCATCCCTGCTGGATCAGGCCGCGGTTCCCATGGGGCTCGTACTCGATAAAACCGTCACCATCAAGATCGCCGTAGTCATCCATCCAGCGGACCGCAGCCTGAATATTCGGCCAAAGGTGCTTAATTAAGGCTTTGTCTCCGGTACGCTCGTAGTAGTCGCCCGCGAGCATAACGAATAACGGCGTGGCATCGACGCTACCGTAGTAGCGCGCAAACGGGATCTCTCCCAAGTTCGCCATCTCGCCATGTCTCAATTCATGGAGAATTTTTCCTGGTTCTGCTTCTCGCGATTCGTCTACGGCGGTGGCTTGCGTTTCGGCAAGAAATTCCAAAACCCCTTTCGCGATCGCCGGATCAATCCACAAAGTCTGGAGCGCGGTGATGATCCCGTCGCGCCCAAATACTGTGCTGAACCATGGAACCCCGGCGTACGGGTAATTACATTCACGGTTGCCAATGGTCATCATTTGAACATCGGCAAAGGAACGATTCATCCAGTCATTGAACCGGGAATTGGAACTATGAATTTGCGGAAACGACTCCGCGGCGAGATTCATTTCGCTATAAGCGTGACTGCGAGCCTGCGGGTAGGAAACGCTATGCTCCGCAGCGCCGTTGCTCTGACATTCCATTCGAAGCTGGAAACTACGCGATTGCTTTGGCTTGAGTTCCAGATCGAATTGCATCTCCGGGCCGGTGATTCTGTCGGGATCAGGGCTGCAGTTGATCCGCATTCTGCGGAGCACATCGTCCAGCCCCTCGTAGGCGAGGCTTATGCCATTCTTATCGTTTTCCTCATCGACTGGCCGCCCGCGGCGTTCGCGGAGAGTACCACGCACTTCAAAAATGTCCGCAAAATCCGCCGCGAAGTAAATAGACATCGGGACTCGCAGCGGTTCCATTCCATAGTTCATGAATTCCAACTCTTCGTACGCCGCCCCGCGCCATAGGAATCGCGAACGCAGCAGGTGAAGCGTACCGCGATGAATCACCACCGACTCGCCTCGCGAAACGTCAAGGTTCGCAAGATCGGCAGCAAATAGAAAGTAGTTGGATTCGATCGTGGAGCTCAGCAACAACGGGCGTTCGTTCCAGAGTCGCAGTGACATCTCGGAGAGATATCGCGTGCCCTCGTAGTAGATTCCCTGCTCACCGAGGCCCTGCGGCCTGATGTCACCCAAACGATCAAACACGGCGAACATAGCGCCATACTTGAGAACACGCGAGCGATCGTCTGTGGGAGCGGATTTTGTAGCTATGTAGTACTGCTGCTGGGTGACGGTAGCTTCATCCAATTCAGAACTCCGCTGGAAGCAGTGAGTGGAGCTTTCTTCCTGCTCACCATCCGTTCGTAGATTTTCAGATAGTCTAATGCCATTCGGTTCGCGGTAAAGTTTTGTTCAAAATGCCTTCTGACTTGTTTGCGGTCGATTTTGTGGATTCGCTTCACAGCCTCGACTACGCCCGCTTCGTCTGCAACCACATAACCTGAGATTCCATCTTGCACAACCTCTGGCACCGAGCCAAAGGGATACGCAATCACGGGCGTTCCGCATGCCATAGCTTCAATCATCACAAGGCCGAAGGGTTCCGGCCAGGCGATCGGGAACAGAAGCGCGGCTGCTTTTCCGAGAAATTCATTTTTTTCTGGATATCCAATCTCACCCACAAATTCCACGTCGTCTCGATTTAACAAGGGCTCAATGACTGTTTCAAAGTATTCCTGATCGGATTCGTCGATTTTCGCCGCGATCTTCAATGGCATACCTGCGCTACGCGCAATTTCAATTGCGCGATCAAGTCCTTTTTCCGGCGAGGTCCTTCCCAGAAATGCCAAATACTCGCCGGACTTGCGATAGAACTTGTAATTCTCGATGGGCAAGCCGTGATACACCGTCCCTTGCCAATTCAGCTGCGGTAACGGATCGCGTTGCGAATTAGAAATCGATATCACAGGCATGTCGCCGTAAACCTCATACAAGGGCACCAGATCTGGAATATCCAGTCGTCCGTGTAAAGTCGTGACGTGCGAATAGCGTTCGCGCCGGCTGAGTGGATAGTGCAGGTAATCAATATGAAAATGGATGAGATCGAAGTCGTCCTTGTGCCGAAGCACCTGCTCGATTTGGACAATCTGATGCGCCAAGTGGTCGACAGATTCCGGCGAAAGCCGCAAGGACTCCGGACACGCAGCCACAAGCTTGGCGGTAGTCATAGAATCACCACTGGCAAAGAGCGTGACATCGTGGCCCAGGCTGACAAGTTCCTCAGTCAACCAGGAAACGACTCTTTCCGTGCCACCGTACAGCTTCGGTGGGACGCTCTCAAACAGCGGCGCGACTTGAGCAATTCTCATCCTGGTTCCTCGGCACGCGCCAAAACACAAACACTAGTATTGTTGGGGATGTTGAAGCCAGGGAATTGCAGTTCTTGTCGCGCGCGCAACTGCTGCCCCCGCCGCTTAACAAGCCCAAACTTATCAACAGCTTACAGGCTGAACAGTAAGATTGCCATCCGGTATTTCCTGTACGACCGCGTAGGATGGGGATGTGGTTTCACCACACGCCCTTGTCACTCCCCGTAAGGCGAAACGCGACCAGGGCTGAAACCGCAAGCGGTGGAAGTAATGGCAGGCGCGAAATGGCACGCAGGTCACCATGTTTGCCGGCGCTAAGCAATTGTGCACCGTAGAGGCCGGCTGCGGGCTTCATCGGAACGCGCAGGAAGTTTCCACGGAATTGCACCTGAAGATGCGCGCCTCGGGCATCTTCGACCACTTCACGCGGCAGGGAAATCGAGCCCCCGAAGCTATTCACATAATTCGAAACAATCACCAGAAAGCTCGCGACGCCGGGCCAAATGCCCCCCAGTTCGGCGCCACGGCGGAGCTCCTCGAAGTTCAACTCCGCCGTGCCGAGGAGCCTGGCTACGTCGGCCATGTCGCAGAGCCGGAAATAGAAATGGCGGTACATGCGCTGCAGGGTTGAAATCATGATCCTCTCTTCCGGCGCGGGAACAGGGAACTTGCTGCCATTTACCTCTTTGGTCACGGCACGTTCGACCACGCGCTCAGCCAAGAGTTTCTGTTCTCCGGTTTGCCCCAGGTAACGCACGTGGATTTCCACCAATTCATTCAATCCAGGTACTTGGAAATTCCATTTGTTCGCCAGCTTGTCCCCCCAACTGCGCGCTTCCGATTCGGCCTTCAGCTTTTGCTGCATAACCCGAATCACACGTTCCGGCGCGCCGTTGGTGTAAAGATCAAGATCGGACCCGAGGTCCGGCCAATGGTCGAGAGACTTGATTACAGAAACCCGGCAACCCGAATCTTGCAGGGCATTAACGATCACACGTAACCATTCCACGGCATTTGAAATCCGGATGCCCTCAGTCCGGAGCGCATCCTGGCACCATTGCTGCAGTTGGCTTTTTTGCTGGTCGTACGCGGCTCTTTCCAGCACCCGCAGCGCGCGGACTGTCACGTGATGCGTATCCGCCAGCTTCAGAAATTCCGCGAACGTCTCCTCGCTCATCTGGAAGACTTGTTCAAGCTCAGGAAGCAAATTGTCCAAGTTTGCCTTAGGAGTTAAGCAATCGGCTTCATAGCCCTGGAACATCAGCTTCGAGAGCAGGCCCATATTGCGGGCATTGTTAGCGGAAGAATTTTTCATAATACGGGCTCCGGTATTTCGTGACAGAAGTAATTCGATGTGAGCTGCCGGTTGCAGGTTGGTCAGGGTCGCATAGCTTGCTGCTGGGCCATCTGGTTCCTGCAGTCAGACACCCCGGTTTCAATCTGCGTACCTTCCTCGTAGTCGTTCCACGTAGCGATCAAAAGGAATGGCATAGGGTGTTCGGGATCGTAATAGTGATGGAAGACCTTGAGCGTGTTTTCAAAGGTCTCTCCGCAGCGTCGGTCCATGTGGCGGTTGAGGCTCCAGGACGCTTTGGTGTCATTGAACCCAGGCCAGATCGTTCCCACAACTATTTTTCCGGGACGCGATGCCATTTTTTTATAAAACGCGTCCAGATAATCCTTGCCCCAGTCGCTGCCGTCAGGCTTCCAGCCATGGCTGGGATGCACCCAGGCGTAGTAGCCGTCAAAATCTTTGGCGTACTGCTGTGGAGGCTCGTCTTTATAAATCAAAATGGGCGGATGTTCCCATTGATCGACCATCTGGCGGACCCGGTCCCAATCGGTATGCCCGCGCTTGGGAAAGATGAAGATCACGGGCCGGTCTTGGTAAGTGACGTATGCTTCGTGCCCCGGTGCGTTAGGCCCCAGGTATGAGCGATACGCTTTATCGAAAGCATCAAGGGCCTCTTCCGTGGCCTGACCATTATCTTCCTGGGTCTCGTCGTACATCAGGCAGATATGGAAATTGTTTTCAGCCGATACCTGTTGCAAGAGGGCGTAACTCTCGTCTTCGAACGGGCGGCGGTTTCCGTACCAATCTACCGCGAAGGCGTAAATGCCCATCTGTTTTGCTTTTTCGATCTGCTTGCGAAGTATGGCGGGATCGAGAGTCGAGTATCCGATGTTAATATGCCCCGGGGATCCAAACCACGGCTGATAATCCGCCAGAATGCGCGACGACTCCTGTAGGTTGGGCAACTTGGACGATTGCTTTACAGGATTGTGCGAGCAGCCGCTGGTGATCAGAAAAATGGCGGCCACCAACAAAATGATTACAGAAAAAGCTCTCATGATATGAACTCTATCTTCATGTTTGATGCTGGGCAGCAGATCGGAGCGGTTTGCGGATAGGGGTGACTACGGTTTCTCCCCAGAGGTGGCTTGTATTTGCCGGACCAGCCAACGATCCGCTCCCGGGGTCATCAGCACCGTGAACTCGGCATTCATTGGCTCGTCGTAAATCACTTTGCCGCCGTCGAGAATTTGCATGTCCAATTGAGCATGGTCTCGAAGTTCCATGACATCGCCGGTAGGCGAGTAGAACAACGCCTCCAGCTTGTGGCCGCGGTCTGTATATCGCGTATGCAACCCTGACTTCAGCTGCGAATTTATGCGCTGGGTAAAGTCCTGTTTCGCAAAGCCAGTGAAGTATCCGTCGAGCAACCCGGTCTGGTTTTCTTCCAGAGCCTGCTCTAGCGTCTGCCAGGCAAGTGCATAATCACGTGGCACGCTTTTGCTGGTGAGGTCCTCAATTGGTCGTGGCGCAATGTTATCGGTGTTCAACTGAACTCGTGGGACTTCATTGTCAGCTGCGGCGCGCAAGTGGTAAGCGACGACGCTCAGTAGGAGAATCGCGACAATAATCAATAGCGAAGAGTATCGGAGCGCTTTCATTGTCCGCCTGTGACCTCCAACTCATTCCCCGTCACCACACCGGACGCTACGGTGATTTTTGCCGACCCATCGATCGGCATCTCAATTTTCGCAACACCGCGCTTGATCGGAACATCGACAGTAGTTTTGCCCGCCGCATCACTCTCGGTGAAGCTCACGACGGTGCCATCCGGTACAGGATTGCCCCCGCAGTCGTGTACGGGCTCAGTTTCGACTAGAAATCCACGTTTGGCGCGGCTTGCCTTAATGCGCAAATTGCAAGCATCGGCGGCCACCTGCTGCACCACGCGAATTTCATCGGCATGCCCGATAGCGGCGCCCAGGCGTGTGGGGCCTCCCTTTTTCGCGGAGGTGAGCCGTACCCACGCCACGCCGTTCTCCGAGGTGCGCGCGGCGGAAACCGATTTCTCATTCTTCGCCATGATGCTGAAGGTTACCGGGGAGGGCTGCAGCACAATATTTCTGAAGCTGTCATGCACGATTGCGACCGCTGTGATGCCCTGGGGCGTTCCAACTGGCACCCGCGACGGATGGACCAGAAAACTCAATTTATTTGCCGCGGCAGGCTTTACAAAAAAATTCGCCGCCGTGCAGCCGTCCGAAGCGCACAAGGCGGCAACGTAACGGCCCGCGTCTTCCAGTTGGTCGGAATCAATGGGAATATTGCTTCCAGCTTGCACTTTGGTCTTGCTGGCACTCGCTGGTCCCACGAGATAAAAGGTGGCATCACCAGATCCGCTGGTGCGAATGGTGATTGCCGTTCCCGCGGTCACCTGCGCCGGAGCATGAATCTCGGATGCAACAGCACTGACTCCGCTGAAGCACATCATGGCAGCTATGATCACAGCTCGCATTTACGAAGACACCCGGTCGAAGTGATTCACTACTACGTGATAGCTCTGCACGTTTTTGGAGATGTCAGCTGGCAAATCAACCGCAAAAGGCACAGGCACCTGAGGAAGCAAGGGTTGCGCCACATAACCGTCAGAGACCCAGACCACTTTTCCATTGCTGTCGTAGTAAGAAACGATCACGTGGGGAATATCCACAACCTGACCACCTTCATTCGTCAATTGTCCGCTCAACACCTTTTTGCCCAGCGGATCAGTCTCCACTTTTTGCTGATTTACCTCGATCACCGGATCAGCACTGGCTGCGGCCAGGAGTGCCTTTGCATCCATGCGCACATTTTTGATTTTCTCCATGCGCATGTTGGGAAAGTCAATCCGGTAAGGCGAAACCTGCTTCGGCAGCAGCGTATGCGCAATCTTGTCGAAGCTGCTCTCCTGCGCGATTTCGTTCCCCGCATGGTCCAATAGCGTTGCGCCAACATTTACAAACGCCGGAACTGAATCTTCATTCACCACCTCGCCGACAAGTGTCACTCCATCGGGCCTTTGAATGGCATTCATGGAAAGAATGCGGACCTGCGGGGTATCGACATTCTGCACACCCCATTCATCGCCTGCGCCGCGCCCAATCACATCCCAGCGCAGGTAGTTAACTGGTATAACCTGCGGAGGAAGTTTGGTGGCGTTATTGACTGGCCAGAAGACCTTCCAGGTATCCCCGGACTTTTGCACCTTCACATCCCGCACATCGTCGAGCGGACCAACGCCGGTTGAGTAATGCAATCGCACCCGCATCGTGGATTCCTGATCGCTGCTGTGAAGGCCCCAAATGTCGAAATTCTCGAGTGACGAGTAGGTGAGAAGGCTTCCATAGCTGCCATTGAACTCGCGAATAAAAGCGTTCTTATCCACGTCACCTCGGTTAGATAGGCGAGCGTAGGCAGCATCGAAGTTGTGTCCTTGAATTTGCGACAGCATCAGCCGAACGGCCTGCTCGGGCGTATTTGCTTGTCTCATCTCCCGCCTTGCGACGCCGCCGGATGTAAACCAGGCCAGAATAATCAGGACAAGAGTGATTCCGCCTAGGAACAATGGAAACACGCGTTTCATTACCTGGCCTCCTGGATCAGTGCGCCCTCTTCATCATGCACAGGAAATTCATATAGCTGGTTTTTCCGAACGCGGGCACCGTCAGGAATCATGAATGCAAATAAAATTGCCAGGATGCTGCTGGCCAGCGGCAGCGTTCCCCAGAGCAGTCCTTCGATTGCCGTGGGCATGGCATCCGACGGAATTGGACGCGCCGGCGGAATATCTTCCCTCGACCACACGGTGATCGAGCCGGAGTCGTACGTCTCTACTTTTTGCCATCCCGCGAAACTTACCAGCGGCTCGTAATAGGGATCATGAACGAAGATGTACTTCAATCCATAGTGGGCTGCGTGGCGAAGCATCATACGCAGCGCTTCCATCCCGGCTGTGCCGAAGTATTTCGCGCTGGTTAGCTGCGCGGTGCCATAGTGCGTGAACTCAGGCAGCAATCGGGCTGAGTTGTACTCCCCGTCCACGCTGTTGGCCGAAGTGTAAGTTGAAACCTTTGGCAAGGAATTCCCGAATCCTAGCGTGAGGTAACGATATCGGTCGTGCCCGTCACGATTCAGAAAGCCATCGACCGCATCGACGTTCAGGCCAGCATTCGCCGAAAACGGGCTGATAGAGATCCAGACCATGGGCAACACGAATGTCAGCACGGCTGCAAAGGCGAGCCCGGCCACAGCCTTGGATTGATGTCGATCGATCAACCTTGCGGCTAGCAGGCCAACGATTGGCAGCGCCATGAATGCCGCCGACAAGGTGAAACGCTCAAAAGTAAGAATCTCAAAAGCACGCCCCAGGATCCACCTCGGCAACGGTGTAGTACCGCCCAACCCGATGATGAAGGTGATCCAGAATCCAATGAGAAGCGGCCTGAGGCGTCTATTCGCCGATCCGTATATGAAAATGAACGGCAGCGCAAGCACCAGCAGTCCGTAAGGAACAAAGAAAAAATTTGTCAGATAGGTCAGGTTCAACAGCAGATCGAAATCCAGTAAGGAAGCAGTACGATGCCGAGTCCTACAGCTGCGAATGCGCCAAACACAAAGCCGCGAAGAATCACTGCCCCCGCCTTCCGATCCTCCCGGTCGATGACCGCGAGCCACAACACAGGAATGGCAAACAGGAGCGAACCAAAAATTAACGTCACGTGGTGTACGGCGCCTGCCGCGATAGTCAACACCACACCTTTGAGCAACGCCCGGACGTCTGCGGACCGCGACCAGTCGTAGAAATAGGGAATTGCCAGGAGATAAAGGGGCGCCGAAAGCGTCGTTGGAAGCTGTCCGGCGGAGTAAACGAGGAACGCCAATGCTCCCAAAAAGATGCTGAACAGAGCTGCGTAACTGCTCGCCCGCTCATCCACCCAAAGTCGCGCGAACCGATAAACACCCACGGGCACCAACAAAATCCCGACTAATTGCACCAGCAGGTACGCCATGTGCAACCCGAACACATAAGACAGCAGAGCGATCCACTGGTGTGCCAACGGGGGGTAAGTTGCTTGCGAAAAGCCGGCGAACCATTTCGGATTCCATGGATTAAACCAACTATGCGCGTAATGTGATGCAAAAAAGACGTGGAAGTTGGCGTCGTAGGAATTCGTGAGCGGCAACTGCATGGCCAGCAGCGGTCCATGGATCGCCAGGGCCATGAGCAGAATGAATCGTAAGGGAATCGGCCGCGAGAAATAGCTCGTTTCCACGGTTGTTTTTCCTCCGCGCGCAATTGTGAGCACCCGCTTGGATTCACCTAGATGGCCTAAGGTTTGCTATTGTGCAAACATAGCCGTTTTCGGCGCTTGGGCAACCGATTGTAGGCTGTGGATTTACACACCAGCAGGTGCCCCTCTGAATCCAACCGCTGCTACTCTCATCGCATCTCAGGGTCTCGAGCGCGGCAAATATTCGGGAGCAAAGTGAACCAATGGGCCGCGCGCTCAACACCGCACCATGCGCGAAAAAAAACTCTCTATAGCGGTCGTCGTTTTCCTTTCGCTCGCGATTGTGGGATCTGCGACGGGGCAAACCTTCGAGGTGAATCAGCCCCCGAGCTCCAGCGCGAAGGGAAAACACAAGAAAGCAAGCGCATCGCCCGCGGGTTCAGCGGACAACGGCATTGGCTGGGGATCGGGCATAGAAACGGCGCGAGAAGCGCGTGCCGTCGATCAGGCACTGCAGAAAAGCGATTATCGTTCAGCAATTGCCTCAGCCAGTCGCGCCGCACGTTCCGCGCCTAAGAATGCCGACCTATGGTTCCTGCTTGGCTATGCCGCCCGCTTGGGCGGTGATTACAAGCTCTCGTTGCAGGGTTACCAAAAAGGTTTGGAATTAAAGCCTTCTTCTATCGCTGGTCTTTCCGGCGAGGCCCAAACATATGCGAGGATGGGCCGCATTAATGAAGCCCAGGATCTTCTGAAAAAAGTCTTGGCGGCTAATCCGAAGAGTGCGACCGATCTGCAACTCTCCGGAGAACTTGCCCTCAACACCGATCCGAATACCGCCCTTGACCTGTTGAAGCGTGCCGAGGCCATTAAGCCCGACGCGCGCACGGAGTTATTGATTGCTCGAGGTTATCAAAAGCTCAAGCAGCCAGACGCCGCCAAGCAGTACCTTGACCGCGCGGTTAACCGTGCGCCTAATGACACAAATGTGCTGCGAGCGGTCGCGGCCTACTATCGCGATTCGGGAAAGTTCGACGAATCAATCGCTACCCTGCAAAAAGCAGCCCGTAAGAATCCTGATGCGCTCGGCGAATTGGGCTACACCTACGGACTTGCCGGCAAGAAAAAGGAAGCTGCCGATACCTACAGTCGTGCTGCCAATCGGCTGCCCAAAGATCCAGGCCTTCAGCTTAGCGCCGCGCAATCACTCGTCAATGTCGGGAGTTTCGAGGAAGCCTCTAATTTCCTGAAGCGCGCAGAATCGAGTGATCCGAACAACTATCGCCTGCACGCCATTCGCGGGCAGATGTACAGCCTTGAAGACCACAACGATCAGGCCGTCAGCGAGTATCAGCTTGCCATTCAGAACATGCCGGAATCGCCCCAAGAAGGACCGCTGTATCCAGTCTCGCTGCACTTGAGCCTATCCGAGATTTACCGCCGCATTCAGCAGGGCGCCGCCGCCGACAGGGAGTTAGCGAGTGCGCGCGATGTCCTAAACAAGATTCCGGGCACGGACCAGGCCGGTCGGCCCGACTATCTGCGCTTGCGAGCGTTAATCGAAGCGGGATTCAATGATATGGCCTCAGCCGAGCGCGATTTGAAGGAGGCGATGGCTCTGGCTCCCGGCAACGTCAATATCACGTTGAATTATGCAAACCTGCTGTGGAAGGTGGGTCGAGAACAAGATGCGCTCGCCCTCTACAAACAATCACTGCAAATGGATCCGGCTAGTCATGCGGCGCTGACCGCTCTTGGCTATCTGTCTCGCGATATGAAGGACCCGGCCGCCGCAGAAAAATACTTCCTGAAGCTCGCGGAATTGTACCCGCAGGATTATGTTCCTTATTTTGCTTTGGGAGACCTTTACACCTCGAATAAACAATATGACCGGGCCCAAGCCAACTACGAGAAAGCTCATCAGCTTGCGCCGAACAATGCATCGGTGATTGCTGCCGCGATCAATTCAGCTCTCGAAGCTCCTGGCCACCAGATTCCGATTGCCAAAATATGGGTTGACCGGGCCGCGAGCAATGCTGCAATTAATGATAATCCGCAGGTCATGCGCGAGCGCCAGCGTTACCTGACCTTCACTGGCAATTATCAAGAAGCTGCGGACCTCGGTTACAAAGTCATCGAAAAATTGCCGAACGATCCCGAAGCTCCAGACTACCTCGCTTACGACCTGCTGTACCTGAACCGCTTCGACGACGCTTACAAAATTGTTCAGCGATTCGAGCCGATGCGGCCGAACGACCGAGACTTGCCGTTGGTCGCAGGTTATGTGGAGGCACATACCGGACACCCGCGCGAAGCCGAGGCCGACTTCACTCGGTCACTTGCGATTGATCCCAACGACGCCACGGCATATATGAACCGCGGCTATGTACGAAACGATTTGCGCGAAAGTGGGAAAGCGGTTCAGGATTTCGAAACTGCGTTGAAGCTGCGGCCGAATTATGGCGAAGCCCACCTTGGCCTGGCGTTCGCGAATTTGCAACTGCATCGCTCGAAACCAGCACTGCGCGAAGCCGACCTGGCCGCGGCGTCCATGCCTGATTCAGCGGCGATTCACCTGGCGCGCGCCGAAGCTTATCGCCAGGAGATGATCTTCCGCAAAGCCGAGGTTGAGTACCGCGCCGCCTTAAAAATCGCACCCAATGACGTGCAGGTCCACCTCGCGCTGGCTGAAGCTCTGTACCGCCTGCATCGGTATCACGACTCGCTCGATGTACTCAAAAGCGCACTCGGCGTCAACACCCCGGGAGTTGGCGTTGGTGTGCAAGATGGAATCTTGTATGCCGAGATAGCCCGAAACTACGCGCAGCTTCGCCAAAAAGACAACGCTTACAAGGCCATCGCGGAGGCCGAGAAAAAGGGCGACGATACCAGGATTCTGATGGCCACGGGCGAATCTCTGCTCATCATGGGCGACAATCACGGAGCCATGCAGCGCTACTCTCGTGCCCTCGATGCCCAAGGCGCCGATCGGGTTGAAGTTCGGCTGGCGCTCGCCAGATTATTTTCCCAGGCAGGACGTCATAGCGATGCTGAAGATCAGGTTGCCTTCGCCATGGCAGAATCCCGCGTCGGTGAAGCGAATGCAGTCACGCCAGAGAACCTGATCGAGGCCGGACAGGTGCTGGTTTCCATCAATAAGTTCGAGTTGAGCAAGAAATATTTTGAACGGGCGCAAGCTGATGGCGCCGACCAAGAATCCGTATATCTTGGATTGGCTAACGCCAATCTCGCTTTGGGCAAAACCGAAAGCGCAATGACGTTGCTTAGGAATGTCGGTAGCGATCCCGATACGGCGCAGGACTATGAATATCTAGTGACCATGGCCAGCGCCTACCAGCAGGCGCATGACAATACGCAGGCGCTAGGCATGTTTGCCCGCGCAAACGACATCATGGCTGGAAACGATTACGCACGCGACACCGAGATGCGGCTGGCGGAAGAGCAGGGGCGTCAAGTGACGCAAGAGGTCAGCGCGGAACCCGAACTGCTGTTGCATCCAGTTTTAGAAGACATCAACATCTACCAGCTTGACGCCCGGATCCGTGGACTCGCGACAAATTCTGCCCTGCTGCCGCCCCCGCGCTCTAGCATTGAGACTCTCGGACGTGCTCACTACCGGCTCAATTTCAAAGGCTGGCCCACGATTACGGGGTTAGTCGAGGAGAGGAACTCTCGCGGTCAAGTATCGTTTCCGAATGAACTATTGATTCAGTACCGGAACACCTATGACACAAGCTTCAATACCGGGATTAATCCCGTGTTCCATCTGTTTGGAGCCAACGTCAGTCTGAACCCCGGCGTGCAGTTCACAATTCGCCGTGACTCGGCTTCGCCGGTAAATATGAACCAAGATCTATTCCGGCAATTTCTTTACGTGTACACCAGTTCATTTGGGAACTGGGTATCGGTCAACGGCAGCCTGATTCGTGAAGCCGGTCCATTCAAGCAGATGAATCTGCACTCTCGCGACTTCGCGGGCACGATTGAGTTTCAGGTCGGACGTCCCTGGGCGAAGACGGCACTCCTCACCGGGTACGAAGGCCGCGACATTCTGTTCCGCCCGCTGGTTCGCGAGTATTTCACGACCGATAGCTACATCGGAATACAGCACAAATTCGGCTCCGCTTGGACGGCGGGAATCCTCGGCGAATTTCTGCGCTCCTGGCGAGTGCAGGACGCGTCTTTCGCGATTGCTCAGGCTTTGCGACCTGGTTTTCGGCTTGACTATAAACCGCTGGCTTCACGCTGGGCAGTGCATGCCGCGGGAACATGGTCCAAAGGCCAGGGCTTCAGCACCTATAACAACGTAAGTAATGAAGTTCTAGTTTCGTATACCAAAGGTTTGCAGCGGCCGATGGCAGATGGGTTGGGCGAAGTGCCCGTCACGTATCCTCTGCGAATCTCATTCGGCATCCAACAACAGACCTTCTATGACTTTAACGGGAAGAATCGCAACACGTTTTTGCCCGTTATCCATTTCAATGTCTTCTGATGAGTTCCAACTAGCGTCACTGATTTTCGGGATCCTCTAACATGGCCGATGAAGGGGTTGAAGTCACAGGTGCGCTAGCTCCGCCGGATCCCCACGGCCACGCGCGGCGTCGCACCATTCATGATCTCCGGCTTCGGGTGTTGAGCGGTAGCGCAATCATGCTGCTCAGCTCCGTATTCGTCGGGTTGATGAACCTCCTTTACAACTTCGCCGTCGCCCATCAACTCGGCGCCGATAAGTTCGGGCACGCCAGCGTGGTTTATACCGTGCTGATGCTGCTCTCATCGGTAACGCTTTCGTTTCAACTGATGTGTTCGAAGTTTGTCGCGCGTAGCGACTCCCAGGCTGAACGAATTGCAATTTATAAACTTCTGCACCGCAGATCCTGGATGATCGGCCTCAGTGTAGGCGTGCTCTTGTTCGTTAGTAGTTCAGCGGTCGCCCAGTACCTGAATTTGCCGTCTCCGCTTCTGGTTCGCGTGCTCGCGCTAGGCACGGTTTTCTACATACCGCTGGGCACTCGGCGTGGGTTCATGCAAGGGACCTACGACTTTGTCCCCTTGGCGGTGAATTTCGCCCTGGAAGTGATTATCAAGCTGATTGGCGCGGTTGTGCTGATTTCAGCTGGATACAGTGTCGAAGGCGTTGTGGGCGCGATCTCCGCCTCAGTCATCGTCGCGTATTTTGTTGCTATCCCGCACAAACATCATTCAATTGAGGTCAAGCAGGCGACCTTGCGCGCCGGCATGGAGGAAGGCGTCCAGGCACTGATCTTCTTCATAGGCCAGGTGATCATCAACAACCTGGATATTGTGTTGGTAAAACACTTCTTCGACGCGACCCAAGCAGGAGTTTACGCGGTCATCGCGCTGATCGGACGAGTGGTGTATATGCTCTCCTGGTCAGTGGTGAGCAGTATGTTTCCGTTTTCGGCCGGCGTTCGTTCCGGAGAACGCGATGGCCATGCGGTGCTTACCACCGCGCTGCTTCTCGCTGGCACAATTTCCACTTTGTTTATTTTCGGCGCGTGGCTCGCGCCGACGGGACTGTGGCATGTATTGCTGGGCTCCGGGTTCCCGGCAGAGGGCCGTCATTTTTATTCATCACTTTTGGTTCTCTACGCTGTGACCACGTCAATTTATGCGCTCAGTGTAGTTCTCATGACCTACGAAATCTCGCGCAAGATTGGCAATGTGAGTTGGCTTCAACTTGGATTTAGTGCCGCCATCATCGTTGGCATTTACCTGTTTCATCACAGCTTGCAGAGCGTCATAGTCGTGCAGTTGGTGGTGATGATGATCTTACTGCTCGTGGTCTCACTGCCATTCTTAAGAAGATCGAGAGTGTCTGAGGGAAGCGCGAGCGAGACCTTACCAGAGCTCAGGTTTGAGACTGGAGTGCGAAAGATCAGGCCCGTGGATGAGAACCTGGTAATTGCCGAGTTTCTGAAGAGCGAGTTTTATCAGGATGAGTTCAAAAGTTATCGCGCGCGCTTCGCCCAGTTAGTGAACCGGCCTGACTTCAGCAATCAACGGGAGAACACTTTGCGGCGCGCATTGTTATTCCGACGGCGTGGAAGGCTATGGCGCGAACTGCCAGCGGACACTCAGTGGTGGGAAGTCGAACTTACTCCAATCGACATCTATCACATGCGGGTTTTTCCGCGTAATCAGTGGTTGCGGTATGGTATTCCGAATTTCCTGCTTCCCGAGACCGCTGAAAGGATACGCAGCCGCATTCTCTCTCACTCCGAGGATGCCTTTATTGCCAAGCTACGCTCGTTGAGCCTGGAGATGAAACAGAATTCCGAGTTCAGCTCGGTAATTCTGATCACCATCAACGAGAGCACTCCGTTGACAATTATTGAAGGCAATCACCGTATGACCGCCGCTTCGCTCGGTTCTCCCGACGACGTTCACCGGCGGTTTCGCTTCCTCTGCGGCTTTTCGCCACACATGGCTGAGTGCTGCTGGTATCAGACAGACGTTTCAACGCTCTGGCGATACGCAAAAAATACCGTCGCCTACTACGTAAAGCACCGTCGCAAGATTGCAGCCGATATTTCCACGGATGCGGTTGAAGAACCGAGCGCTGCGGAAGCAGCGAAATCCTAGAAAATTTTTGTCGTGAGATTCCGGCTCTAGCAGGCTGCCGAAGAACTCAGAATCATGCCTGGCTTGAAGCGCATGGCTTCAGCCGTACGGCAAGACCGGGGTTTTCTATTGAGGTTTGCCAGCATTAACGTTCAAGCTGCGAGCGGCATAGCGTTCCCCGTCAAATACTGCTGAAACCGCGACTTGCTGACCTTCGCGCACTTGCCGCAGAATGCTCGGCGCAATCGCCTCCGCGCTGACGTCGTACTTCTTGCCGTCACTCTGATTGTCAATCGCGATCAGCTTTTGGGAAAGATCTACGTACGTAACGCGCCCCGCAAAATAGAACGCAGTACCTGGAGTCGCAAGCACATTAATTGACCGCAGTTCTTTCTGTGCGCCGAATTCCATGCTGACGAGCGCGCCTTGCACAAGGTCACACTCAGAACCTTGCTGATTCCCTTTGCGGACAGTAGTGCTAGGCGTTAGCTGCATTTTTATGGGCTGGTTCGAAAGCTCGTCGCGAACGGTGACCGTTTTACGTCCCGCATCAAAGTCGATGATTTGCCCGCGACCCACGCCACTATCTGCCGAGGTCCGGATCCAGATGCCTTTGGCAAAAACTCTGTCCCCGTTGAGCATGCTGTCCAGATAAACCCGCTGTCCCTGTTTCACCTCGCGTTCAGTGCTTTCTTTTCCATCAACGTAGAAATGAGTTCGGGTATCAAAATGAACCCGCATCCTTTGCTTGGTGCCGAATGGCTGAAGCACCATGCGGTTCATGACTTCGTCCATGCTGACTACGACTCCACCGATCAGCGTAACGGGACGGTGTTGCAAAGGAGGTAAGTCGAGCAATGGATCACGGTCCTCGCTATGCCGTCGCGGCGTCGTGCCTTCTGCGGCAGGTGCGGCCGGCCCCGAAGCGGAAGGGCTCGACGTGAAGGGAGCCTGGTTTTGGCAATAACCGGGTTGAATGGATAACATTACCGCGAGCGTTAACAGTAAACCTGTGGAATAGGTGCGCATGGCTGTGCTCGGCATTTGGATGCATCCAAAGCAGATGTGGTAGCCAGAGTTGCTGGCTTCTAAGCGGCAAACGCGAACTGCTGGATTAGCATCCAAGCCTTTCGTATTCAAGCCTTAAGCCTCATGTACTCATTCCGCAATTATCGCCTGTTCGCATCTTTTCTGACGGTGGTGAGTTGTGTTTCTTTGGCCCAAGCCGGCGGTGTGAGGATCACAATTCCTAAGCGCTCCGAGGCCACGCCCGTTCAGAAGCTCAACCGTGAAGGCGTCAAACAGATCCAGCATCACCAGCTGGCGAAAGCGGAGCGGCTTTTTTACAAGGCCTATCTAATCGATCCGGATGATCCTTTCACGCTTAACAATCTGGGCTACATTTCCGAATTGCAAGGCAAAATCGACCGCGCGCAGCGTTATTACGAACTCGCAGCGAAAGAAAACAATTCAGAGACTGTGATTGCTTTGGCCAGCGCTCGCCATCTAGAGGGCCACAAACTGAGCGAGGTCACTACGTCGTATGGCAACTTGGAACTGAGAATCAATCGCGGGAACATTCAGGCCATGACCTTGCTCGAGCGGGGAAGAAGTCAGGAGGCCGAAGATATTTTGCGCGAGACTTTGAAGCTCGACCCGCGGAATCCATTCACCTTGAACAATCTTGGGTTCACGATGGAAAGTCAGGGTGATCTGGAATCTGCGCTGCGTTATTATAACGACGCGTCGCTCACCCATTCCTCTGAGCCGATCGTGGTTTCGCTTGATCCGCGTTGGCGCGGCAAGCCAATCAGCGACATTGCTTTTAGGAACGAGCAAGCAGTGCGGGCTCGGCTGGCCTCTGAGCAAAGCAGTCAGGACCGCGCAGCGCGACTGCACGTCCAGGGCGTCTCCGCCTTA
>QHZX01000216.1:0-1641 GCA_003224835.1 Acidobacteriota bacterium
GCAATCGCGCGCAAAGCAGGAACATATTTCCCTCCGAAAAAGGGGAGGGCCTGATGGCCGGCAGCCCTGCAATTGCGCTCTCAACTCGGGAGAAGCTGGAACGCGCGCGCGTCGCATCGAGTTCGCTGGCGCAGCTTTCGACGGAGCAGAAAAACGGGCTTCTCCTCAAAATTGCGGGCGCACTCGAAACTCATGCGGCACGTATTCTTCGGGCCAATGATGCAGACATTCAGCGCTCAAATCTTGTCGGCGCGATGCACGATCGCCTGCTGCTGACGCCCGAGCGCATTTCCCAAATGGCGGCAGCCGTCAAAGATGTTGCTGGGCTGCCCGATCCGGTAAACGAAGTGCTCGAAGAATGGACTCGCCCGAATGGCTTGCTCATCCGCAAGGTTCGTGTGCCGCTGGGGGTGGTCGGAATTGTTTATGAGTCTCGTCCAAACGTCACCGTCGATGCGGCCGTACTTTGCTTGAAAACTGGAAATTCGGTCGTGCTGCGTGGCGGGAAAGAAGCGGCAGCGAGTAATCAGGTCTTGGCCGAAATTATGTCCGGAGTTGATGGTCTACCTACTGGAGCGATCGAGTTACTCGATTCCACCAGCCGCGACACCGTGCAGGATCTCATTCGCGCCCGTGGCTCGGTCGACGTCGTCATCCCCCGTGGCGGCCCCGGGCTGATTGAGTACGTAATAGAGAACGCTCTCGTCCCCGTAATTGAAACCGGAGCCGGAAACTGCCACATTTTCATCGATGAGTCAGCCGATTTCGAAATGGCGAGCCGAATAATTCTTAACGCCAAGACGCAGCGTCCTTCAGTTTGTAATTCTGCCGAGAAGCTGCTGGTGCACTCGCGTGTCGCTTCAAAATTCATTCCGCAGATCGCGAGCCAATTGGTTCAAGCGGGAGTGGAGGTCCGGGGCGATCAGGCAACTTGCCGTCTCGCGCTCGGTATTGCCCCCGCAACGGAAAAAGACTGGGGTGAAGAGTATCTGCGCCTTTGCATCGCAATCCGCGTGGTTGATGGCCTGGAGGACGCGATTGAGCACATCAACCGCTTTTCCACAAAACACTCGGAAGCAATCATCACGAATGACGAAGTGAACGCGAACAAATTTCTCAGGCTGGTAGATTCAGCCGCCGTCTATTGGAACGCTTCCACGCGATTTACTGATGGCGGCGAATTCGGCTTCGGCGCGGAGATGGGGATCAGTACGCAAAAACTGCACTGTCGCGGACCGTTCGCATTGAGAGAACTAACTTCCAGCAAATATCAGGTGATCGGAACCGGGCAAGTACGTCAATAATAAAATACTGTCATTCCGAACCGCTTCAGCGGTGAGGAACCTGCTTTTGGTTATTAAACATCAGGTAACGCTCACTTCCGTATACGTCCCATACACCTCGCGTAGCGCTTCGCAGATCTCGCCCACCGTCACATAGGCGCGTACGGCATCAACGATATAGGGCATGGTGTTCGCGGACGAGATACTCCCGCTCGTTTCCGCACGCGGCTCTTGTGCGGCCGCCCTCTTTAGGTCCGTCAGACGGCGCTCCACTTCTGCGTTTGACCTTCGGGAGCGCAATTTCTTCAATTTCTCCGACTGGTGCCGCGCGACTGATTCATCAATGTAAAGCGTCTTC
>QHZX01000216.1:1656-13177 GCA_003224835.1 Acidobacteriota bacterium
ACTGCTCGCTGATACTGATATGCGGCTTCAGCAATTTCCTTCTGCGGATAGCCTCGCTCGATGGCCTTGACCATGCCTCCCATCGCGTCGAGCTTGCCGAAATAATCGAAGGCGCCGTCCTCCATTTTCAACGTCAAATTTTCCAGGAAATATGAGCCCCCGAATGGATCAACGGTTTGCGGGGCGCCGGATTCGTAAGCGATGATCTGCTGCGTCCGTAGTGCGATGCGTGCAGCTTCTTCAGTTGGTAGCGCCAGGGCCTCATCATAAGCGTCCGTGTGCAGAGACTGCGTGCCTCCCATCACAGCCGCCAGCGCTTGAATCGCTACTCGGGCGATGTTGTTCATTGGTTGCTGCGCCGGAAGCGAAACTCCGGCCGTCTGTGTGTGAAAACGCATGAGCCACGTCCGCTGGTTCTTCGCTCCGAAGCGGTCTTTCATCACCTGGTACCAGATCTTGCGCGCAGCCCGGTATTTCGCAATCTCTTCGAAGAAATCATTATGCGCATTGAAAAAGAAACTGAGCCGCGGTCCAAAATCGTCCACGTCCAGTCCCCGGCGTCGCGCCCACTCAACGTATTCAACCCCGTCATATAGCGTGAACGCCAGCTCTTGCAGTGCCGTGGATCCCGCCTCGCGTATGTGATATCCGCTGATCGAAATAGTATTGAAGCGCGGTGTGAACTTGGAGCCAAACTCAAACGTGTCAATCACCAGCCGCATGGAAGGTGCCGGCGGATAAATGTATTCCTTTTGGGCGATGTACTCCTTCAGAATATCGTTCTGAATCGTGCCGGAAATTTTCTTCCAATCCGCGCCCTGCTTCTCCGCAACCACTAAATACATCGCCCATAGAATCGAAGCCGGCGAATTGATCGTCATCGACACCGTGGTTTTCTCGAGATCAATTCCGTTGAACAGAATTTCCATATCCTCGAGCGAGTCGATGGCCACGCCGCATTTTCCAACTTCACCTTCACTTGCAGCATGATCGGAGTCATAGCCCATCAACGTGGGTAAGTCGAAGGCTACCGAAAGTCCGCTCCCGCCGTGTTCAAGCAGATATTTGTAGCGGCGATTGGTTTCCTCAGGCGATGCGAATCCCGAGAACTGCCGCATGGTGAAAAGCTTGCCTCGATATCCAGTGGCATGAATTCCCCGCGTGAAGGGCGGCTGGCCGGGATAGCCTAAATATTTTTCGTAATCCCAGTCCTCAGGCAGGTCGGCTTGCGTGTACAGCCGGCGAACCGGAACGCCAGAAACGCTGGTAAAACGGGCGCGTCCCTGCTCGTCAAGGTTGGTTCCGGTAGGGGCGCCGATTGGTTTCTCGGGAGACTTTTCGAGTGTCGGTAGCAGTGTCTTCTCTGCCCAGCGCCTTTCCGAATCTGACGGGTGGCGGTTGTCGGTGACGTCTGAAATTGGGGACTCGGTGACTGGAGTTTCAGATTTCTGTGACCGCTTCTTGTCCGCCATTTTTCTGATCGTCTACTCCAGATCATAGGAGAGGCTTGGTACACGAGCAAGGTGCCGAAGCGACCACTTGGTCGGTCACGATCGCCGACTGCGGGAGAGTTCCCAAGCCTTCGCGTATTTCCACGAGACATAAACCGCGTGATAGAGGTGCAACAGAAACCCCTCACGACCGTCGAGAAATCCGAGGCGAAAAAGGTAGTTATAGATAAATGTGAGTTTCGGACGTACCACGATGTTCACCAAATTGAACCCACGTCCGCCTTTCGCAATCGCGACTTCGGCCCCCGAAGACGAATAGCTATTCATGTGGTCGATGTAGCCGCGCAATGTCGGATAAGCGTTGTGAATCAGCGCGTTCTTAAGCCGCCCGGTTGGACCATTTACTTTGATCGTCGGATGCGCGCCGTATTCCTCAAACTTCCCAGCCCCTCGTCGGATCAGCCGCAGCTTGGGATCTGGATAAAACCCGCCGTGTTTGATCCATTTTCCGAGAAAAAAATTCTTGCGCGGAATCCAGAAGCCGATCACGTTGTCAGCGCCTCCTAATTCCCTGCTGATCTCATCCGCGAGTTCTGGCTCCAGCGCCTCATCTGCATCCAACTGCAGCACCCAATCTGCGGTCGCTTTCTCCATCGCAGAATTTTTCTGTGCTGCAAAACCCTTCCAGGGCTCTACGAAAACTTTTGCTCCATGAGAACGAGCAATCTCCAAAGTGCGATCGGTGGATCCAGAATCTACGACGATGATCTCGCCCTCTCCATCACGGACCAGCGGAGTCACGCTTTCCAGCGTGCGCGGGAGATTTGCTTCCTCATTCAGAGTGATTAGAGCGATGGAGATTTTCACGCTCCATGAATATACCGCGACTGCCAAACAACCCACGCGATTGAGTTCCGTGCAGCAAAGGAAAAGAGGCGCGGAGATCTTGTGTCAGAGCTAGTCAGAGAGTCCAATTCAAAAAATCTATGGGGCCGACGTGATCAACTTTTTTGGAACAAAAAAGAGGGCAGCCGTGCGCTGCCCTCCGGAGCAATTTCGATCTTTGGACCTAAGCTGCTTTTCCCGCCGCTACCCTGTGAATAGACGAGTTCTCGACTGGCAACGTTTTGACAGACGGTCCCTCAATCATCAGCGGAGCCAAATTGGAAGCTACTTCCTGAAACAATCCCTGGTCATAATTTTTTACATCGGACTCGCTCTTCCAAAGAGTGGTGCAGCAGAATTCTCCGGTCGTGGGATCTAGCGATTCGATATTGTCGACGAATCCCGGTTGCGCCTGAATGCGTGGCAGAAACTCCCCATTGAGAGCGCTGCGAAACTCATTCATCGCTGAGGGATCTATTTTGCAGGTGACCGTTCGTGAATACATATGTCGTCTCCTGTGGACTATTAGCGGATCTCGGCGCTTGGCAGACTCGAACCAGGCACTCGGATTTGCGGCTAGAACATTAGTCCCGAACCGATGAGCAGTCAAGCCCTCCAAAAGAAATGACCGCGCCAGGCGGTCATAATAATTTCGTATTGTTCTCTGGCCATGGATTGGCCAGCAATTACGCCTAGGAGGCGACTCCGGCCGGCCCCGGCTGCGGCTGCTGGTGAGCTGCGGCGGTCGCGGCTGCAGCCTCGTTCAGAATTCTGTGATGAATCGTGAAGAGCGCAAGCTCTAGACGGTCAGAAACACCGATCTTGTCGTAAACGTTGCGCAAATAATTTTTGATTACTTGCTCGGTGGTTCCCAGCTGGGATGCGATTTCTTTGTTCTTATATCCCTGAACGATCAGCGCAACGATACGCAGTTCTTTCGCCGTAAGCCGGTCGCGTACCCGCAATCCGACCATATCGTTTTCAGTCAACTCGCTGGGGACCGCAATGTCCTGTATCCAGGTTTCGCCGCGCGCCACCTTGCGGACGCAATCGACCAGAGCGGAACTGGTCACATTCCGGTACACAACCCCATGCGCTCCAGCACCCATATATTTTTGAGCGCTCTCGCCGGTATCGCCAAGAACGACCACGCGTGTACGCACCTTATTGGCAGCCTGCACAACCGCAGTGAAATCGTTGTGAAAACCACCGGCAACCACCAACACCGCAGCTCGGAATTTATCCAGAGCCATGAACATCTGCTCCGCGGTCTGGGCCTGCGCCACAATGCGCATTTCGTCTTCCACCGCCAGCACTTTAGCGATGCCTGCGCGAAAAATTGCCTGGTTGTCGGCGAGAATCAGTTTAAGCATTGCCTTAGCACCTCACAGTTACGACTGGCGAACAAAATCGTAGGTGTCGATAACGCAGGCTACACCCGGAGCTTCGCCGCCAGTGCCCGCATCTTTCCGCACCACGCGACCCTTGCATTGCACGATTACTTTCTCATTCGCGCCCGTTAACTCCGGCGGCAGCGCGATCTCGAACTCCACGTTCGATCCGATGTCGAGCGCAGGGTTGCCGCGGATGTAAACTCCGGCCGCACTCATATTTCCAGTAACACTCCCCTGGTCTTCGCCATGAATTTTGATTGGCAGTTCCAGCGGAAATCTTTTTCCCGTCCGTGCTTCGGACACAAGCCCTCCTTTATTGAGACCTTCGATGTTTGAGGCCTCATTGGCCTGAAAAGCCGGTTCCATACGCCATCTCCTGGGAGCTCGATGACCTTTAGGGGTTTATACCACGGATTTTGCAGGGTATAAAGGGCAGAGTTAACCTTTTAGGTAATGGTTGGTGCGTCTAAGCCCTTCAAGGGGGCGCGATTCCCAGATTGCGTCTCCAGGCATGGCAAGTCTTCCAACGTTTTACGATTCAGGAAAGCTGGTATTCTCCTCGTCACGGGAACTTCAAAATGCCAGGATTTAACGGCTTGCGCGTACTTTCATTCGAAAGCCGCCGGTCACAGGAGATAGCACAGCTCATCCGCAATAACGGCGGGATCCCGGTCGTCGCTCCTTCCACCCGTGAAGTTCGCCCGCGCGCTGGCGGAAGCTGTCGAAGTTATCGCCACACTCGAGGAGTTCTTTTCAGCGCTGCGGCGGACCCGAATTGTTGTCCGCGGTCCCAAACCGGCCGCAGCCATACGAGATTTCGGGGTGCCGATCACGCTGACAATTCCTGAGCCCAATACATGGCGTGAGATTGTGAAAGCGCTGGACGAACATTCACAAACAGTTCCGCTCAAACAATGCCGGGTCGCGGTTCAGGAGCATGGAGAGCCCAGTCCCGAGTTGTACGCCGCTTTGCGCGAACGCGGCGCTGAAGTTGTCCCCGTCCGCGTTTATCGCTGGGAATTGCCGGAAGATTTGGATCCACTCAAGCACGCAATTCGCGAAGTGGCGGAGAAAAAGATCAATGTGGTTATGTTCACTTCTTCGGTGCAGTTGGTTCACGCTTTGCGCGTTGCCGAAGATATTCAGTTGAGACAACAATTTATCGATGGCTTAAAGCGGTTGATGGTGGCCTCAATTGGGCCGATCTGCTCTGAGAAACTGCGGGAGAATGGAGTGCGTGTTGATCTTGAGCCCTCCCACCCGAAGATGGGCTACTTGGTGAAAGAAGCGGCAGAGAGAAGCAGCGCAACGTTGCAGTCGCAGCGATAAACGCTTTTGTTCAACAAAAAAGGCCTTTAATCGCTACTTGCGATTCCAGGCCCCGAACCGAAAGTCCTGAGGGACCCTCGGCACTGCATTTGAAATAATGCTGTTATTTACAGTTCCAGCACGTTGGCACCGGTCCGGCATTCAGCTTTACGCTGACCGGAGCCGCTGCTGCCAAACAACTGACGGCTACCACCAGGATCAAAGTCCTGACCGCACGTGTCATATCTTTCTCCTACATGCGGGTTCCCTGGGAGCGGAAACCCGAGTAGCAGGATTATACCCATGCAGTCAAGTGCAGTCTGACCTGGGTCAATTTTCGTCGGTTCTCCGACGAAAGCTCGCGGATTGTGAGGACGTTTGCGGAAACGGAATCGGACGAAAACTACGGTACGGCGTGACGATCCTGGGTTTTTGAGAAGGCTCGGTCCACCATGTCCTCGAACATGGGAATTAGGGAATCTGGTTCGCCCTGTGCGTGAAGATCCATCAAAGCGTTGTCCCAACGTTGAGGTACCAGGACCGTGACCGCAACTTCATTCCGATTCAAATTCGAATAGAAAAGCCACAGGCAGATCCCTATGTTGTAAAACATCATCGTTGTAATACTCAGGACATTATTCGAAACATGCCCGCCGAAAAACAGCCCATAAGAAATCAGCTCGGAACCGGCTGAGAGCCCAAATCCCAAGGCAATGCCGAAACTTTGTCGTCGCCACGACACTCCTAGCGGTTTGCAAAAAGCCAGCAAAAACAAAAGCATGCCGCACTGAATTACTTCCACACATCGCTGAAGAATCAAAACATCTCGTCCAACCGGATCACTCCATGCGGAGCTGGTCGTAATAAATACTCCAGAAACCAGCACCATCACCACAGCGGCCCACTTGAACAGCGCCGTTCCGAGATCTTTCAGCGCGTGATATGGACGAAAGATGTCAGTAAACACTTCATGGATAATCTTGAATTCAAGGGCGAGGTTCAGCGCAGCCCCAATCCAAAACATGACGAAGTAAATCCGATATGCTCCGATCCTGTATATCGGAAACTGAATCGCAAAAGTTATGACTTGGATGACGGCAAACCAGAAAAAAACCGGGAAGTCCTTGTGCAGTTTGCGCCGGCGCATGATTAGCGCCAGGGCGCCTAACAGCACCGGCTGTACTACCCACAACGCGGTCTGGAGTTGGGGGCTGGTCATAAAAGTAGATTCAGTTGCGGCTGAATCACTGGTACTAATCACTAGTACTATATGGGTGGAACATTAGCATTTTTCTGGCGTGTTACCTACGAACTGAAGTAACCAAAGTGCTGGTTACCACACGAACAAGTTCAGACCTACCTCTGCTTCGGAAATGCTGGGATTGTCTACCACAACTTTATGAAAGTAAAGCTTGTCGTTGGATGGCCTTACTCGATGAACACGAAATAGGAGCTTGCCCATGCTCCCGCCGGGATCGTGCCACGCTTGTGAACTGTGAAAACGACGCTGTAGTCAGTTGAGGCCGACAAGGTTTCGAGCACCGAGGGCGCGCTCTTAGGCGCGACAGTGGCAAGATAGCGCAAAATCCCGAATGTGTCCCCAAAAGACTCACAATCCTGGGACACGAACGAGAGAAGTACGCCTTCCTGGGCCAGCTTCCATACAAGGGATGCGGTCAGCGAAACCATTCGTTCATACGCCGGCGATTGGATTGCGCCGAGGGTGGGGTTATCAAAAACAATCCGCAAGCGCCGTTCGTCTTCCCGGGCAAATTCCCTCACCTTGAGTGATCCAGATTTAGCCGTGGCCTTCCAATCCACCTGGCGCGCCGGATCTTCAGGAAAGTACTCACGTATGCGATACAGATCGGAGCCTATTCCTCTCATATGAGCTTCGAATTACCAGTACTTCGCGGGACAGGGCAGCACGACGCGTCTTAACCAGAAAAGCGAAGGGGAATCGCGTCGAGAGGCTGAATCGTTCCTGATAGCAACCCCGGCGTCGAAAGTTCAATTTGACTGACGCCTCCATCCCTGCACCAGGAGGAATGAGCGGGAAATAAGCCGACTCGTGAAAAACTCCGGAAGGGTTTCCCACCGCAACTCGACGCAGTTTGCGGTCGGGCAATTGTAGCCATTGTTGGCCCACCGGGCGCCATGGCGGAACAGGAAATGTCGTTGCGTCCCACTGCCATCGAGTTCGTTTGATCTTCTTTTCGATCGGTATCGCCGAAATTGACAGCGCTGGGATCCATCGCCGGAGGCTGCGAACGCATACGGTCGCCGGAACTTCGGTTCCAGCGAAAATGTGATCTGGAATCTTAACCTCAAGCTCAAGGCTTCCGAGACAAACGGCGGAAGCCAGCCCAGAAACTATTATGGCCGCGAGCATCGTGGCGACAATGATGTAGAGCAAGTTATTACCCGTGTTAAGAGCTGCAATGCCGATTAGCATGACCACTAAGGCATAAAGCACCCCCGCCCGGGTCACCTCAAAATCGAGCGCATCACGGACCCTTCTGGCCTCCACTCGACGAACCAGATACGGCACCGAGCCCAGCCCAACTGCTACGGCTAACAGCAGGGCCACAGAGGCCAGCACCACCGTTCCAATTAGGTTGCCGGAATCGCGGGCGGCGGTAGAAAAAATGGCTGCTGTGAACGCAAATGTTAACCCTATAGCTGCCATCAAGAAGCGCATCCACGCGCCGGAGTTTTCCGCGCGAAGAGTGCTCGCCAGCTTTCCAAAAAGGGCCGATTGCGTAAGCGACGCCATTAGTCTCAACGTTTCCAGAGCCTAGCACCGAAATTCAGTGATGTCAGGTTACCTCTCGCGCAGGACTGGCGATATCACTAGAGCGAACATTGCTTAGAAACTCCTGCACTATCCGGCAGAAGTCTTCCGGACATTCTTCGTAAGGTAGATGCCCGGCCCCGTGCACAATCGCTATACGGGCGCCAGGCAGATGTTTAGCCATGACCTGTGCCGACGCGAGATCAACCACTCGGTCCTTATCGCCCCAAACCAGCAGAGTTGGAATCCCAGCGATTGTCGGGAGGGTGGATTCGAGTTGATCCATATCGGGGTGCCAGCTCCGAACAATCTTGATTGCGTGTTCAAAGATTCCGGTCCGAATCAGTGGACGAACATAGCCTTCTAGCGTTTCGGCGGTAACGCGCTTAGGATCGCCCCACATCCGGCGAACGAAATACCTATGCAGAGGACGAGCCGCTCGCGCCACAATTGGGAATAGAAACGAAATCCCCCGGTTGCGCAGTAAAGCCAGCCGTTTCCGTCCGATACCGGACCAGGGATTGGCCGGAGAGATCAGTACCAGCCTGCGAATTCGTGAAGGTATCAGCCCGGCCAACATTATCGCGGTTGAACCGCCGTAAGAGCTGCCAACCAGATCGCAGCTGCAAATTTCGGCAGCATTCAGGAACGCTAAGAGCCGCTGTGCAGCTCCCATAAGTCGGCAATCCAAGTCTGCACGGCACTCCGAAAACCCCGCTCCCGGCATGTCCAGAGCAAACACCTCGCGGTCTCGCGCGAATTCCGTAATCACCCGGCGCCAGCTGAACGAGTAGCCCAGAAGACCGTGTACAAGAACCAGGGCAGGCCCAGAACCGGCGTGCCAGAACCGGATTCGCGTGCCATTTGCCTCAACAAACCTCTCGTTTATCGTTTCAGTCGCTTTGGACATATAGCTTCTGTGAATTTCTAATCTGAGACTTAGGATTTGCTCGTCACCCTAGCTCTACGCCGCCGATTTCTCATCCGGATTGCCCGCCCAACATCTAACCTTCTCCGGCACAATGCCTTACCAAATAAAGGATATTGGCTTCCAAAAAACATAACCCTAGCTCTCTACTAACTTTATAATTGCGGAAGAGCTTACTTTGATGGTAGTTAGCGCGTCTATCCAAAACGAAGTCTTGGCAGGGAACGTGCATCCTTCCCAGCGGACGAGTCTACCTTCGACGCGGCAGTCGGAATTGTCAATGAACCGGGACTTTCAAATTCGCTTCACGGCTGGCTTCTTGACATTGTTCACTGTTGCGGCGATTACGCTTGCTTGGATTAATTTCCAAAAGGAGAGCCAGTTCGTCGCCCCCTATGACGGCGTCTCCTGGATAGAGCGTAAGGGTGGCGTATTCGCAGACCGAGTTGAACCTGCAGGTCCGGCGGCCCGAGCTGGGATTGAGCAGGGTGATCAAATGCTTGCGGCCAATGGTGTGCCCATATCGCGCCTCGACACGCTGGTTCGTCAGATGTACAGCACCGGAGCGTGGCACAAAGTCAGATATTCGCTGCATCGCGGTGCATTTGCCCTCGATGCCGCTCCTATTCTCGCGGAACAGGAGCACACGTTCAACGGCTGGCTTAGGCTGATCGGTCTCATTTATTTGGGGATCGGCCTTTACGTCCTGTTTCGGCGTTGGACCGCCCCGGGCTCGACTCACTTTTACGTCTTTTGCCTAGTCTCGTTCGTTTTCTGCTCATTTCACTTCACTGGTAAGCTGAATTCGTTTGATCGCGCCATTTACTGGGGAAATATTCTCGCGAACATGTTGCAGCCGGCGCTGCTGCTGCACTTCGTACTCACGTTTCCTGAAAAGCATGTTGCGTTGCGCAAATACCGCTGGCTGGGTGTTTCGATTTATGCTCCCGGCCTGCTGTTACTTGGCTATCACGTATTGGCGGTAACCTCTTCGCAAGCCAGCGAGGGCCTCCTGTGGCGGCTGGATCGGCTATCATTACGCCCTTTACCCTGCTCTATGTGCTTCCCTATGTGATCCCCGGTATGGGCTTCGCGCCCATGAAGCTGTCCGTCGTCACCCTCGGCATCTTGCCCCTGACATTCGGCTATGCGATCTTCCGCTACAGGTTGATGGATGTTGACCTGATCTTCAAGCGCGGAATGGCGTACACCTTCGCGGCGATGGCCATCGCGGGAGCCTACTTCACTGCCATCGCCCTGGTCGGCAAGCTCGTACAGACGCGCATTCCGAGCGCTGGCACCACAGGCCTGGTGCTCGCCATTGTGGTAACTGCCGTGTTGGCCGACCCATTGCGCAAATGGATTCAAGAACGAATGGACAGGGTTTTTTATCGTACCCGCTACGATTATCGCCAGACCCTGGTTGAGTTCGGACGCGAGTTGAGCGCGGAACCCGACCTCGACAAGATGCTCACCGCGGTTGTGGATCGGTTGTCGCGCACTCTTCTCGTCGATCGCATGGCAATTTTCCTGTCATCAGGTGAGCGTGCAGACCAATTCATTCTGGCCAAATCGTTCGGCATTCAGCAGACCGCGGGACTTGACTTGGCTTTCCTGAGCATCGACAGGCCTGAACTTTATGAAGGCCACGTTTTCTTCGACAACACTCATCATGTTCCTCGCGAAAATGCGAATGCCAGGGAGACGATCGCGCGCCTCGACCTGAACTACTACATTCCTTGTCGAGCTCAGAAGTCCACAGTGGCCGTTCTTGGGTTGGGAAAAACCGTCACCGGTGATTTTCTTTCCAGCGAAGACGTGGAGTTGCTTGAGACCGTTGCTGGTTATCTAGCCATCGCAATTCAAAACAGCCGCCTGTACGCGTCTCTCGAACAGAAGGTCGCACAATACGAGCGGCTCAAAGACTTCAATGAGAACATCGTCGAATCGATTAACGTTGGTGTTCTCGCGGTCGACCTCCAGGATCGGATCGAATCCTGGAACTCGCAGATGGAAGTAATGTATGCACTGCCTCGCAGGCAGGCTCTGACCCGTTCGCTAGGGGACGTATTCCCGCCTGAATTTATCGAGGAGTTCTCCCGCGTTCGCCAAAGCCCCGGCATTCACAATCTATACAAATTCCGTTTGCCCGTTCCTACCGGGGAAACTCGCACCGTAAATGTCGCCATTGCTCCGCTGGTCACAAAGAAGTTCAACGTGGCCGGTCGCTTGATCATCATGGACGACATTACCGAGCGCGTGGAACTCGAGCATCAGCTCTCCCAGTCCGACAAGCTCTCCTCGATTGGCTTGTTGGCGGCGGGAGTTGCGCATGAAGTGAATACGCCTTTAGCTGTGATCTCGTCCTATGCGCAAATGCTTTCGAAGCAAGTTCAGGGTGATGCCCAGAAGAGCACGTTGCTCGAGAAAATAACCCGCCAGACTTTCCGGGCCTCGGAGATCGTGAATAACCTGCTGAACTTCTCGCGCACCAGCGGCGCAGAGTTCGCAGAAGTTGATGTCAACCGCGTTATCGTCGATACCCTGAGCTTGCTGGAACATCAGTTCAAGACTGGCAGAATTCGCGTCCAGGATGAGTTGGCGGCACATCTTCCGCCCATTCAAGGCAATGCTGGACGCCTGCAGCAGGTCTTCTTAAATCTTTTCCTCAATGCCAAAGATGCCATGCCTGATGGCGGCACTCTTAGGATTGCAACTTCAAATGGTGATGGAGTCAGCGTCACTGTTTCCGACAGCGGGT
>QHZX01000217.1 GCA_003224835.1 Acidobacteriota bacterium
TGAGCAATATCTCGGCATGCCTATACGGGAACTAGATACTTCGCAACTCATAGCCGATGCGACCGCAAGATCGTTATACCTTGAGGCACAACAATTTGCTCGCGACCGCCGATATCGGGAGGCGCTAGAAAAAACTGCTCAGGCTCTTTACGAAGCGGTGGCTGTTACTCCCCTGGCGTTCAGAATCGTACCTGGAGAGGCAGACTCTCAGACTGCACTAGAACTCACAGCCTATGGAGTTGACCCTGGTGCGTTCATACGAATGCAGGAATTCTTACCAAGAAAATCTTTTCTAACTAATGAGTGGGACTGGAACACTCGCGAGAACGGCCACCCGGGTAACTGGAGAGAGGATACTATTTCGTTTTGTTTCGATACCTTTGTGGATGTAGTGCGAAAGATCCAGTTTGCCGCGTATCAACCGTCCGCCATCCAGTTCTCATTCTTGTTCGATGATGTCGTCACCGCGAAACATGACGGGGTTCTCGTGTTCTCCCAGGGACAGCATCTTGCCTTCTATGGCCACCCAGAAACAGTGGGGTTCCTGTTCTTTAAGGAGTTAAAATTGGGAGAGACTATAAAAGGTCGGTTAACTCCCGGATTTCAGTACCCTGATAGCTACAAATGGGATAAGAGCTCATTTGAAATCGCTAACATCTACGTTTTAGCGTCCCCTACCATCGATGGCGAAGCATCCATTCCTGAGCATCACGCTCTGATTGTCAGGGCGGAAGACGTCGAATGGGGGTACGAGCCAAGACCCGGTGCCGTTAAGGAGTATCCTCATCTTTTTCGTCATTCGAAATGGGCGACAGGCTGAAAAGCGAACCTAAACAGTTCCCTCGTCCTTTTCGCCTTTGTCCTTTGCCGGGCTAAGGGTTCGGCCATCGGAGGCGTGGTGAATTTCGATGGTTCCATTCACGTTATTCAATCTGATCTCCGTACCGCCTCCTCCCAATTCGCCGCGTAAGTCGTGCCCGACAAAACTTCACTGACGACAATTCAAGTGGTGCCGCGGCGGTTCAAAATTAGCGTCCAGCTTACCGTTGATGGTGGCGAGTTTGGCTTCTCCCCCGAGTTCTCTCGCGGTCAACCGCCCGTTAATGCACGAAGCACGCACTTCTCCCTGCACTCCGGCGACTTCCAGCGATCCATTTATCAACTTGATTTCATCCAATCGGGCCTTGCGCGGAACCGTCAGCGTGTATTCCACCGACCCAGGATTGTGATGCTCGCCATCCCAGCCTTCATCATGCTCGCGATAGTGGGTCTCGATGGAAATGGAATCATTGTGCGCATTGACACGAATCTCCATATCCTTCAACCGGGCTTCGTCATGGGCCCTCTTCACGGCGTCGACTTTTACCTCGTTCTGGTCCCACGCGGTAATATGCACGGCGCCATTAATGTTTTCCAGCTCGATTCGTCCATCGGCAGCGAGCGGGTAGCTGTGATGAAACTCCTCGGTGACGACCGCGCCGTCGTCATCCCATGCATGGGCCAAAGCAGAGTTCAGCAATAACGCCAAAAATGCGCCTAAGATTGCACCCGTCCAGGTAGCCAGCCGGCGATTCCGTTGCATAACGTCCTCCGTGATTTTGTTTAGACGGAAGACGAGGAAAATGGTTAGGCGTTATTCAGGGGACTGGTGGTCGTTCTTTTCCCTGCTTCCGAGACTATGTATGCGATCAGGATGGCCATCACCGGTTCAATCGGATGGCGATATCGTGAATGCGGGTAAACGAAGTAGTAGATAGCCGGATAGGACACCAGGAGCCAGAAAAATAGCCAGGCCCCGGCCTGACGTTTTCGCAAAGCACGTCCGAGTCCCCAGAAGGCAAGAATTGAAGATGCCAGGAACGCCGAATTGTCTACAAGGGATGACCTTGCCGACGATCGCGGTCTTCCGCCCCAGTAGTAAACGAAACGCTTGAAGCTGAGCCAGGCGAAGCGGCCGTAATCAGCACGGATAAAATCGATTGCCTGATGTTTCCGCTCCGCCACATAGGCGATCTCACCCATCTGCTCGTACTGTTTCAGCGCCAGCTCATTCTGCGTCGGATGCAAGTAAGACATCCATGTCCCATCTGCTCCCGGTCCATTTCCGAGGCGCAGCTCGGCGCCAAAATTCGATCGAATAAAAATAAGTTTGCCGAAAGTTTCGTAATTGCGCACCAGCCATGGGGCAATTATCGCTACAAAAAAAATCGCAGCCAGCGCTAACCCAGCCAACCATGGTTTCCCAGCCCTCCATCGTCGATACAACGTCCACGATCCCGACGCGGGCAAAAATGAAATCAGCGAAGTGTTTGTCAGCGCCGCCAAACCCCACAACAGGCCAAAACCAATCCACGGAGTTAAACCATTGAGATCTTCTAATTCGAGCGTCAGCCAAAAAATTACAGCCAGCAATAGAGCCGCGAGGCTGGTTTCCCAGACCCAGCGTGTGGACCAGTACATCACCGTTGGCAACAACGCCCAGCCCCAGGCGCTCCAAACTGCAACTTTCTCGCTGAAGCACTTTCGCGCAACCAGAAAAATAGGAATGCAGGTCAGGGCCGCAAAAATGCTGTTGATTGTCAGCAGAATGAATGCAGAAGCATGCGTATAGATTCCGGCTACTTTAAAAACTGCGGCAATCAAATATGGATACAGCGGCGGTTCCCATGCAGTAGGCCCCGTTGCCGGACCAAACGGATCAGCGAAGCCGCGTCCAGTGGCGATGGCGTGCCCGATCAGCCCCATTTCATAGCCAAAACCAAAATCATTTTGGTCAGGTTTGAACTTGTAAGTATGGGCGAGCAGAATATATGCCAACCTCATCGCGAAAGCGATGAGGACCACCCAGAATTGAGATCTGCGGGTCCGCTGCCACCAACCAGGGAGGCCAACCGCGGTTGCTCGATCTCTCTTGTGCTGAGGAGTGGAGACTTGGGCCATCCAAGTCTAGCTTCTCACAAGAGCTCGCAGGCAAGAAGCTTGACTCTCGCCTCATACACAAGGCGCAGGCGTCGAGATTAAAAAAGTAGCCCACCCCGACACTAACTTGCAGCGACGGGGAGGGCCGCTACGCTTGCCTGTAGCAGCTTTAAATTTAGTCCGATCCAGAGTATTGGCAAGCGTCAAAGCACGCCATTCTGAACACGTTCGAACAAAGCTATGTATCGCAAGAAATTGACACGGGCATTCCGCGAATCCTAGACTCTCCCTGCAGGAACCAGATGCCATACGTAAAGCTAACCACGGAATCGGAGCTTCCTGGCGACGGGGAAGCCAAGGAGTTTGAGTTCGGCGATAAAGTGATCTGCGTTGCCAATGTGAACGGCACCATCACCGCCATGGATAACGTGTGTTTGCACATGGGCGGGCCCCTAGGTCAGGGCTACATTGAAGGCGACAAAATAGTCTGCCCGTGGCATGGGTGGGAATACGACCTGAAGACTGGCGCGATGGGCGACGATCCCAAGTCGAAGGTCCCGGTATATCCGGTGAAGACCGAGAACGGCGACGTGCTCATCGAGATCTGATGGGAGCAAAAAAATCGGGCGGCGCACAGAACAGCCTCGTTCTGCTCGACCGCCCTATTGTTTCGCCTACCTAACGAGTTGAAGATTCTTTTGCACTCTGCACTGCGTTCACAAACGCGCGCGCATCCTCGTTCGGTATGGGGACGTTGCCTTGCAAAATATCGCGGAAAGGAACGTCTTTGCCATACCACTCGCGCGTCGCTTTTGTGTCCTGCTGCAATTCAGCGCCGTTCAACGATGCTCCGATGAAAGCGCCCTTGCTGGCGGAGTAGGTCAGAATGCCAGCTTTGTATCCTGCATCGGCAGACGCTGACCGTCCCACTGGTCCCGCTGCAGCTGAAACGTCCGCTCCAACCTTGACGTGGCCCTGAAGCAGGTCGTTCATCCCCTGATCATTCATGATGAACATCACGAGATCTGTGCTTTTGCCGCCAATCTGCGCTCCCCAGCTAACTCCCGACACTGAGAACGGAGCCGGCGCACTCCAGCTGCCGTTGGTAGTGCGGCATGTCGCTACTCCGGTTCCATGCTCACCGCCGACGATGAATGCTCCTTTTACCAGCTTTGGAATTACGGCTACGCACTTCGCACCTTCAAGCACCTGGTTCGGAACTCCCTGGTCCGGTGAGGCGGAAGTGACGTTTTGAATTACCTCAGCCGATCGCTGCAATTCTCCAGCCTTTGAATTTTCGCCCGCCCAGCCGATGGTAGCCAGGCACAATACCGCCGCTCCTATGGATAGCAACTTCATTTTGTTCACATCCTCCTGTAAGTAATCGCGTCCTTGAGTCGTTATTTCGATTCGGCCATCACGGGTGGAGTTTTCCCCAAAAAGCAGGGTCCCCATCAGTGCCGACCAGAGCAGGCCTGAGTACGATCCCCGCGCACGCGGATTCCACGGGACTTACACGCTTAGGAGAGATTCTCTCGCGGAAAATATGAGCACGCGGGGATAAGAAACTTGAGCATGCTTCAATCCTTTCCGTTTTTTTTGTCCGTGTGAAAACAGTTTTGAAGAGGATTCGGGACCAACGAATTCGATGTGCAACAAAATTTGTTAGTGGGACTGGAAACGAAAAGGCCACCCGGCAACCGGGCGGCCTTCTCTTAAGGGAGAATAGTTCCAACGGAGGGTATAAACCGTCAAAACTTTCTGGCGAAATCTTATGAGCCTACAACTGGGGTGTCAAGGAAACTTTTTATAAATAACTATTTTGTTTTCAATGCATTGTATAAGACTCGCCAGAAACTTCGAAATGCGTCATTTTGAGACAAAACCGCGAAGGGAGCACCTCAACTCGCATTAATTGAAGAACTTACGCTTGAGTTCGCAGTATTTTCTTTCCTATCAGAAAGGTGCAAAGAGATAAATTCCATCTGTTCCGGGCGGTCGAAGACTCTGCCCGGGAACAGGCGTTTCATGACCACTCGCAACCCGCCAAACGCAATTCCTGCGACGATCGAAAGTCCACAAACGATCGCTGCGAGAATGATGACGCCGACTATCAGATTGGCTGCGTTATCACGCCGCGTGAAATAAGTATTCTCGTTCCAAGTAACATCCGCGTCGTAATTGACCGCGGATGCTAGCGACTTTGCATCGCCCTCAGAGATCTGTCCGCTCGCTAACACCAAAATCGGACCCGTGCGTCTGATTGTCAGTATGGAATCCAACTCGTGTGCTTGTTTCCCCGCCTCAATCTGCTTCAACTCCGAAGCCGCAATTTGCGGCGTCGGATAACTAATAAGCATCAACCTGGCATTCGCGCCCGAGATGTTGTAATCGCCGAGACGGCGCGGCAGTCGCTTCGAGGGCCAAAGGACCCACGATATATTTCGCAGTATTGGTTATGTACGACTGCTTAGGAAGGTAAATCGGAAGTCCTGGCAAATTTGCGGTCGATCCCGAAGGGCGCGGCAGGTTATCCGCAAGCTCGCGGAGTTCCGCGGCAGACATAGCCGAGAGCCGCTGGAACACAGCATCGACCAGAATATTTCCTTTGTAGAAGAGAATGCGTTCGTTGAGTGATGCACCCTGGTCGCCAATCTTCTCGTTCAGCATTGCTGGTGCCTTATAGAAG
>QHZX01000218.1 GCA_003224835.1 Acidobacteriota bacterium
TGATGGAAAGTATGAGGGGATCTCGTGCTTGTGTCTTAGCGTTGGGAGGAAAGCTTCAGAGTGCTAGACCTTACGCAATGAACATTGAATTCATGATCGCGAGCTTCAGGCCCGGCTCCAGTAGCAGCTGGAAAGTTACGGGTTCACTAAGCGTCGCTTAGCATGATGTCATTCCGAGGACCTTCAGGTCCGAGGAACCTGCTTTTCCAGTGCGAACAGCAGATGCCACACCGCTAAAGCGGATTCGGAATGACAGGGCACAAACAAAAGCCGCCAGCTTTCGCTGGCGGCTTTTCAATCAGAGCTAAAACCTACTTCTCGTACAGCAGCACGCCCTCGTTTTCCTTCGAATCCACCGGACGGTAGAACAACTTGTTGTCCCCGAGGAAGACTTCGATGAACGCCGGCCGCGTGGTGATCGTACCCTGGATCAGCGCCTCTGAGAGCGGGTCTTCGATGTACTTCTGCAGGGCCCTGCGCAACGGACGCGCGCCGTAGTTTCGATCGGTCAGAGTTTGGTTGAGGATCCACTTCTTGGCCTCGTCCGCCACCGTGACGGTGATCGACTTCTGCGCCAGGTTCGTGTTCAGCTGCGTGACCATAAGCTCCAGAATCTGGATGAGGTCGACCTCGCTCAGCGCGTTGAAGATGATGATTTCATCGAGCCGGTTCAGGAACTCGGGGTTAAACGTGCGCTTAACCTCGTTCCTCACCAGTTCCTCAACCTTCTCCGCGATCGCATCTTCCTTCGTCGATTGGAAGCCCAGGCCTTCGCGCTTTTGCAGATGGCGGGCGCCAATATTCGAAGTCATGATGATGATCGTGTTCTTGAAATCAACCGTATTCCCGACGCCGTCAGTCAACTGGCCGTCTTCAAAGACCTGCAAGAGAATGTTGAAGACATCCGGGTGCGCCTTCTCGATTTCGTCGAGCAGCACGACTGAATAGGGCGCACGCTTCACGCGTTCGGTAAGCTGGCCACCCTCTTCGTAGCCGACGTATCCCGGAGGTGAGCCAATCAGCTTCGAAACCGAGTGTTTCTCCATGAATTCCGACATGTCGAAGCGGATGAGCGACTTCTCGCTGCCGAACATGAACTGCGCCAGAGTGCGCGCGACTTCAGTCTTACCAACGCCGGTCGGACCAAGGAATAAAAACGAACCGATAGGCCGGTTCGGGTTCTTCAATCCAGCGCGGCTGCGGCGGATGGCACGGGCAAGCGCGCTGATCGACTTGTCTTGCGATATCACGCGCCGATGCAGCTCTTCCTCAATGCGCAGCAACTTCTGCGTTTCTTCTTCTTTGATCGAGGTTACCGGCACGCCGGTCCAGCGCGAGACAACGTCTTCGATATCTTCGCGATTGACCACGCCTGTTGCCGACTCATCAAGATGATATTTTTCACGTAGAATGCGCAGGTTCTCTCGCTCCTTGCGTTCTTCGTCAGAATAGAAACGAGCTTTTTCGAACTCATGGTTCGCAACCGCATTTTCCATCCGGTGAACGATGAACTTGAGACGCTTCTGCACCTCGGTGATCTCTTCCGGAAGTGAAGTCTGGCGCAGCTTTACGCGCGCGCCGGCTTCATCGACCAAATCGATCGCCTTGTCTGGAAGGAAGCGGTCGGGAATATACCGGTTCGAGTGCGAGACCGCAAAGTTGATGGCATCGTCGGTATATGTGACCGCATGGAACTTCTCGTAGCGGTCTTTAATCCCGAACAGAATCTTTGTAGCGTCAGACTCGTTCGGCGGCGGCACCTTCACAGCCTGGAATCGCCGTTCGAGTGATCGATCTTTTTCGATCGACTTGCGGTATTCGCCAGGGGTCGTTGCCCCAATGCACTGAATCTCACCACGTGAAAGCGCCGGCTTCAGAATGTTTGCAGCGTCCAGCGAGCCTTCCGCCGATCCAGCTCCGACCAGCGTGTGCAGCTCATCGATGAAGATGACGCAGTTCTGCGACTCCATCAGTTCTTTCATGATGGTCTTCAGCCGCTCTTCGAACTGGCCACGATACTTGGTCCCGGCAACGATCAACGAAAGATCCAGTGCCAGAATCCTCTTGTCCGCCAGGAATGAAGGAACTTCACCATCTGCGATGCGCTGGGCCAATCCTTCTACAATGGCGGTCTTACCAACTCCCGGCTCGCCAATCAGTACCGGATTATTTTTCGTTCGGCGGCACAAGATCTGCACCACGCGCTCAAGTTCGTTCTCACGGCCGACCAGCGGATCGAGCTGGGTATCCATCGCCGCCTGAGTCAGATCACGGGAGAACTCACTGAGCAGGGAAGACTCGCGTTGCCGTTGTGGCTGAGCTTTTTCCTGGCTGCTTCGGGCAAGTTCTTCGCGGATGGTAGAAAGCCTAAGTCCGCGCTCATGCAGAATCTCTGCAGCAAAGCACTTCTCTTCTCTCAGCAGTCCAAGCAGCAGGTGTTCAGTCCCAATGTGTTTGTGTGAAAGGCGCTCCGCCTCTTCGGCAGCATAAGCGAGTACGCGCTTGCATTCGTTGCTCAGTGGAAGGTCAACCGAGGTAGACACCTTCTCGCGAATTGTGGTGTGTCCCTCGATCTGCTTACGAATCGACTCGACCGAAGCGTGGGAACGCAGGAATCGATTGGTCAGGGCTTTGTCTTCTCGCAGGAGACCCAGCAGCAGGTGCTCAGTCTCGATGTAAGGAGAGCCGAACTGGCTGGCCTCGTACCGCGCAAAAAATATTACGCGTCTTGCTTTTTCTGTATAACGCTCGAACATACCCCTTCCCCCAGATTCCTCCGAGAGAAGAAAGGTCAGCTGTCGGCCTTACTTCTCCGGAACCCCAATAACGTTGCAATCACCTTGCCCACGTCCTCATTATGATGGGCCTGGTTACGTTTTACCACTGTTCCCAGTTACGAAAGGAACCGGTTCATTATCGCAATTCCTTCCGACAATTGAGAACGTACTCATTTCGGTACATCCCGAAAAATCTTCTCTGCGGGACCCCTTTCAATCCGACAGCGTCTCTGGCACAACTTCCTCAATTCTCCCACTCTCGAGCCGCACCACGCGATGGCACCGACGTGCAAACCCGAAGTTATGTGTCGCCATTATGGACGTAAGCTGGTACTCGCGATGCAACCGCGAGATCAACTCGAACACCACTTCGGCAGTACGACTGTCCAGGTCTCCGGTAGGCTCATCGGCCAGCAAAATCTTCGGCTTCGTGATAAGCGCCCGGGCCAGGGCTGCACGTTGCTGCTCTCCGCCGGAAAGTTCACCGGCTCGGTGATGTGACCGCTGCGCCAGTCCCACTTCCTCCAGCCAGCTCAATGCTTCCTTCTCGGCCTCGATCTTTTGCGTGCCTCGCATCAGGAGCGGCATAGCTACATTCTCCAGAGCGGTGAACTCGGGCAGCAGGTAATGGAACTGCCACACGAAACCGATTTCCTTGTTGCGGAAGTCGGCGGCGTCATTTTCTGACAGGGAACTCAAGCGCAAACGAGCAAAGTATATGTCTCCTGCAGAAGGCCTATCAACCGCGCCAAGAATGTGCAGCAAAGTACTCTTTCCCGCGCCCGAGGAACCTACAATCGCAAGCATCTCTCCCTGGTCGACTGCGAACGAAAGGTTTTCAAAGAGCACCAATTCTGAGGCACCGGACCAAAAAACCTTCTTCAACCCTTCGATTCTCAGTACCTGTTGATTTAGATGCAACTAGTAAGCTCCTCGTCTCAAGCCAGAGTTGATGGAGAAAACCTTACATCTTCAAAGAATTTGCCTCATTCATTAAAACACGGTCGAGCAGCTCATGTTGCTTCCGAAAGCAAGAACCGCCCGTCCAACC
>QHZX01000191.1 GCA_003224835.1 Acidobacteriota bacterium
CAGCGCTCGATACTTGGCGGACTTCCAGGAAACGAGCTCAATGGGCAGCGTTTCTAGTCTAGTTCGCTCGGACGATCAGACTCTCGCCGCTCGCTTCTGGAATGCAAGCACAGCCGCCTATTACTGGAATACGATTGCTGTCACCTTGGCGGCGCAACGCAAAACTACGCTGTCGGAGAACGCGAGGCTATTAGCATTACTCGATACGGCCATGGCCGACGCAGCCATTGCGTGCTGGGACGCCAAATACAACTTCGTTTTCTGGCGCCCGGTCACCGCAATTCAATTGGCGGACACCGACGGCAACTCCGATACCAGCGTCGACCTGAACTGGACGCCACTTTTGACAACGCCGAATCATCCGGAATATCCGTCGGGACATTCCACCGTAAGCGGCGCGGCTGCAACTGTGCTGGGGGACTACTTTGGTCACACAACTTCCTTCAGTATCGAATCAGATGTTATGGTCGGAGTAGTGCGTTCGTTTCCGAATTTCGACGCGGCTCTGGCCGAAATAAAAGACGCACGCATCTTCGGCGGCATTCACTTTCGCTCCGCTTGCGACGACGGGCAAACCATCGGAATTGAAGTCGCACTGTATGTCATTGACCATGCATTTCAGCCACTTGCATTGGAATAAGGAAGGCCGGATTTAACCTAGAAATTTGACTACAGACGGTTGGCAATCCGCCTAAAGAAGCGCATAATTGCGCTGCTTTGCCGCGGTCGTGGTCAATCGTACAGCTGTGCTTGAACTTGTGCATGGTCCAACAAGGAGGATTTAAATGGCACATACAAATCGGGTCCGCGTTGTGTTGGGAGGTTTGCTGGCTGGGGTGGTGATCAATGTCGTCGAGTTCGTCACAAATGGCGTTGTCTTAAAAGCAGACTGGGGTCAAGCAATGCAAGCGCTGGGAAAGCCGGCGGTACCCAGCGGAAGCGCAATCGCGATATACAACGTTTGGGGTTTTCTGGTTGGCATTGCGGCTGTCTGGATATATGCGGCAATTGGTACGCGCTACGGAGCGGGTCCGAGTACAGCGGCGCGAGCTGGAGTAGTCACCTGGGGTTTGGCAGTGCTGCTTGCGAATGTTGCGAATTATCCTTTGGGGCTTTTCCCGACCCGGCTATTGGTAATCACCGCGGTTGTGGCGCTGTTCGAAATAATTATTGCCGCCGTTCTTGGCGCCTGGCTTTACAAGGAAGATGAGGCGAGCGCGGTTCGTCGCGCTGCTGCCTAGATCACCAAACTCGAAAAGGCATGCTAAGGCGTGCCTTTTTTTATTTGCGAAACTGTCCGAGTCCTCAGCGTTTTTTTTGCACGATCTGATCTCGAAGCCTGCGCGAAAGGTTCACCGCCAGCGAACGATAAAACCGCGAGGCCAAATGTGGGAACAACTCGAATAGTTCAGCCAGTTTTTCCCACTCGATGGAGAACGCGTGCACTTCCTCTTCGGCCGTAGCGGTTGCGCTGGGACGGCTGTCTTCTAAAAATGCCATCTCGCCGCAGATCTCTCCAGGTCCGATCTGCGCCAAGGCTGCGCCTGAAATACTAACGTTCACCTTGCCCGCCGCAATAATGTACAACGTCTTCGAGTGCGAGCCTTGCTGAATGAAAACGTCACCTTTTTTGAATGCAACCTGCTTGGCGCGATCTACGAGGAGCATCCAGTCATTGTGCGAAAGATAGTGCAGGCGGTTCTTCGCAGTTTGCACTGATGCAAGTAACTGATCCTGGGCCGGGCGCGTGTTCGTCGACATGGCGTCTTTACCGAACTTGAGGGGAGAGCATAGCAGACGCGGTCTCTCGTGCATAGTACGAGAGATGCTACCGAGTCATTGAATCAATTTATAAGCATCCACGTGCGGCGCAGCTGGCGGTTACTCATGTAATCCCCTTTGGTAACCCGCTTAAAAGACTCCGGCCAACCCACTGTAGAATCAGCACACACTTCGTCAGCAACAAATTTCCGGAACTCGCGTTTATATACGCAGCGGAACAGCGCGGCTGATTCCGTTGTCAAACGTAAAGTTCATTTAGTCGGCCAGTAAGGACGATTGTGGAACCGGTCTCTGATCACGCGCGGTTTTCCGCGCGTGATGTACGAAAAGGAGAATTATGCAAATCACGCGAATTGTTCGCTGCTTACTTTTTGCACTCGTGGTGCTGGCGATTTCAGGCTCCTCTTTTGCGGGCGTTTTCGTCTCCGTAAACATTGCGCCACCGGTGCTGCCGGTTTACGCGCAACCGCCTTGCCCTGGCGATGGATATATCTGGACTCCGGGCTACTGGGCCTATTCGTCGGATGGCTACTACTGGGTGCCGGGCACATGGGTGGTCGCGCCTGAGCCGGGCCTGTTGTGGACTCCGGGATACTGGGGCTGGAATGGCGGAGCCTATATCTGGCATATCGGCTACTGGGGCCCGCACATTGGCTTCTACGGCGGGGTTAATTACGGCTTCGGCTATTTCGGCCAAGGTTATGAAGGCGGCTATTGGCGCGGTCGGAACTTCTATTACAACCGCACCGTTAACAACGTAAACATCACCAACGTTCATATCTATAATCGGACCGTCATCAATAACGTGACCGTGAATCGCGTAGCGTATAACGGCGGGCCGGGTGGCATTAACAGACGGCCATCACACGAACAAGAAAGATTCATGCACGAGCGGCACTTTGAAGCGACACACATGCAAATCGAACACGAGCACGGCGCTCGTGGCAACCGCGAATTGCTGGCCTCAGTGAACCATGGCCGTCCAGCAATCGCAGCCACGGCGCGGCCTGGAGAATTCCACGGTCGTAACGTGGTCGCGGCGAGGGCTGCCGAGGACCGGCGGATGGACAATCGCGCCGATCGACGCATGGACAATCGCACAGACCGCAGAATTGACAATCGTGCGGACCATCGCATGGAAAATCGCATGGACAATCGGGCAATGAACCGCGAGGTGGCTCGCCCGCAGAACAATGCGCGCCAAACCAATCGCCCGGAGAACCGAAATTTCGAACGGCCAATGCCACGCGAAAATGCTGGTAACAATCGCGGTGGACAGTCGCGCAACAACGTGCGTCCGGAGAATCACGGGCCGGCGCCGCGTGCCGAAAATCATGGAGCCGCTACGCGTCCGACAGCGTTCCACCAGGAAAACAATCGGCCTCATGAAAGTGCTCCGCGCCCTCAGGGAGAACAGAAAGGGCACAAAGGCCACTGATACGGGACGGATCCGCAGATATGGGCTGGCGAAATGCCAGCCCATTTTTTGTTGGTTTCAGCAGAACTTCGCAGCTTCACGTAAAATAGCGTAAGCCTTCATTCGAACCAAGGAGCACTAATGTCCGCACCCAGCCGCAGGCCTGAAATTCGTCGCCGTCGCGTTCGCAAAGAAAAAGTCGAGAAGCTACGTAAGCGAATTGCCGCTGCCAGCTCCGAGTCGGAGCGTTCGCAACTGACCGCAAAATTGGCCAAACTCGCACGCAAATCTCCAGGCCAGCCGCTCGTAAAGGCCTGAATTCCGGTAAGTCTTCCTCTAGTTTAGGAGTTCGCCACCCGGCGCTCCGATGCGGCTGAAGGTCGCACTCCGGCGACTTCTTCATACGCAGCGATAATGGCCGCCGCTGAGTTGTTCCAGGAAAATTTCTTGACCTGCTCGTATCCGCGCTGTCGCATTTTTTCGCGCAAGGAATGATCGATCAGCACTCTCTCTAACGCGCGCATAATTTCAAAAACGTTTTCCGGATTTACCATCACCGCAGCGTTCCCCACTACCTCGGGGATCGATGACGTGTTCGAAGTCAATACCGGAGTTCCATGTGCCATGGCCTCGAGCGGCGGTAGTCCAAAGCCTTCGTAAAGTGAGGGGAAGACGAACACCTTGGCCAGATCGTAAAAACTCTTCAGCACTTCGATCGGCACAAATCCCATAAAGCGCACGTCGTTCTGGACTCCGCCTCGCACCACGGTGCGCCGCAAGTCCGGGTTTTTTGAAAGCTCGTCGCCAATAATAATGAGCTTCAAGTCTGGATAAAGTTCCTGTTTCACCAGGTCGGCCTTAAGTGCCGAGAACGCCTCGATAATGCGCACCAGGTTCTTTTGCGGGCTAATACGCCCGGCATAGAGGACGAACGGGTAGGTGACCTGATATCTTTCGGCCAGAAATTGCCGGTCCGAATCGGTCGCGTGTCCGGTTAAAAATCGCTGATCGATGGCGTTGTAAACTACCTCGATCTTGCGTGAATCAATTCCGAACAACTTCTCGATCTCACTCTTTGTGAATCGCGATACCGCGAAGATGCGAGCCGCTCGTTTCAGTATTCTTTGGGTAAATTTGAAATGCAAAAATCGCTTGATGCTGGATCCGTTACGCGCACGATAAAGGTGGTCCAGCAAATCGTGTGCGGTCACGACGTAAGGGCAGGGCAAATGGCGAGGGAACCAGAACAGATGAGGAATATGTGTCAGGTCGCAATTCAGACGTTTCACGACCGTGCTGTACTGCATTTCTCCGCGCAGTGTGTCACTGGGCAATATTGAAACGGCTTTGAAGTTATCGGGCAGCTTGCCAATTTCGCTGACCTTTGCCGGAGGGCCGAGCAGGAAATATTTATTCTGGCGATCTAATTGGGCCAGGGCGCGGATGATGTTTCGCGTGTAAGTGCCCACGCCGAACTCATTCATCCGGCGAATATCGATGGCAATCCTCACAGGGAGATTTAACCACAGAGCGCGGTGTCAGGCCATCATGAGCGGGCATTCCACGAGACGGCAGGCGCACCCACGCCCGTGCTGGATTCGCGCTTAAGCCCGGACTTCGACAACGGCCCTCTCCCTGCGCTCTACGTAAAGCGGAAACGCGTCCGCCAGTTCGAGCACTTCGCGGCGAATCCGGCTAAGGATTGAAGCATCATTGCGATTGTTGAGCGCTTCCGCAATCCACTTTCCGACCCGCCGCATCTCGCGTTCTTTCATCCCGCGTGTGGTTAACGCAGGTGTGCCGATACGAATGCCGCTCGGCTTCATTGGAGGGTTAGTGTCGAACGGGATCGCATTTTTATTAACGGTGATGCCAGCTTCGCCAAGAGCTTTTTCAGCTTCGCTGCCCAGCATGCCTTTGCTGAAAACATCCACCAGCATCAGGTGAGTGTCAGTCCCGCCGGAAATAATTCGGAAGCCTTCGCCGGCCAATGTTTCTGCGAGAATTTTCGCGTTAGCGACAATCTGCCTTGCGTAGTCCCGGAACTCGGGCTGCAGCGCCTCGCGGAAACAGACCGCCTTTGCGGCGATGATGTGAACCAGCGGGCCACCTTGCATTCCCGGAAACACAACTTTGTCGATTGCGGGCGCGAATTCCTGCCGCGAAAGAATCATTCCTGCGCGTGGGCCGCGTAAAGTCTTGTGTGTGGTTGAAGTGACGATGTGAGCGTGCGGAACCGGCGAGGGATGCACTCCGCCCGCTACCAAACCCGCGAAGTGCGCCATATCGACCAGAAATAGCGCTCCGACCTTGTCCGCAATCTTGCGCATACGTTCGAAGTCGATGATTCGTGGGTAGGCGCTGCCTCCGCCAATGATCAGCTTCGGGCGTTCTTTTTCGGCCAGCTTTTCGAGATCGTCGTAATCGATAGTTTCCGTTTCTTTGGTTACGCCATACGGAACAATTTTGTAAGTCTTGCCGGAAAAGTTCAGATGATGTCCGTGCGTGAGATGACCGCCATGTGCCAGATTCAGTCCAAGAATCGTGTCTCCGGGCTGCAAAACCGCGGAGTAGGCCTCCATGTTGGCCGACGATCCCGAGTGTGACTGCACGTTCGCATGTTCGGCGCCGAAGAGCTGCTTGGCACGATCACGGGCCAGATTTTCGACTACGTTTGCGTACTCGCATCCTCCGTAGTAGCGCTTTCCGGGATAGCCCTCAGCATATTTATTCGTGAACACCGATCCCGCTGCCTCAAGCACGGCTTCACTTACAAAGTTTTCTGAGGCAATCAATTCCAAGCCCTCGTGTTGACGGCGAGTCTCGTTGTCAATGGCGGCGGCAACTTCCGGATCCGCCCGGTGAAGGGGGCGCGACATAGCAGAATGGCTCATGGTTTTCACACAGCAGACATCCTAAATGCCAGATGGGCTTAGTGACTAGAGGTCCCGGGCTAAGCTGCTGATTGACTGCCAGCCTTCTGGTCACCGGAATTTTGCGGATCGTTGTATTCGTCCAATACACGTCCGGGCAAAATTTCTCGCAATGCCCAATCGATTCGCTTGACGGAATTATGAATCTCCTCCAGTTGCTGAGCATGCCCGTGAAGATAAACCGAATCGACGATCACCTGGAGTGCATTCCGAACGTGGTGGTTCATTAATTCGATAGTTTTCAACTTCTCATTCAGGTACTTCGAACGGTTGTGTTGGTGCCGGTAGACGAGCAAGCCTGCAATGATCGCGCCGCAGAAGTCATCGATTGCGCGGTGCCAGGGTCCCAATCCGTAATGTAGAGACAGTTCGTCTGCAAGAAGCAAACAGGCCAGAACTACAAAGCCATATGCTATGGCGCTGAGTCCCGGATGAAAAAAGGATTTGGGATTCCTTGGTGAGTTCACGTCTTGGTTCATATCCACTCCGTGGATCAGAGGATCGAGGCGCAGGCAAGAAGTCAGGAAGACCTATCGACAATTATTACCAACCCGTAAAGCAATTCTAAGCTAGAGATTTGAACGCTCGTCCCAAAAACGATCCCAAGTGCCAGCCGTCGATGTACTTGTAGGGAGCTTCTCCCATCGAATAATGTCCGCAGGGCAGCACCGCAACCTTGTGGTCAAGCTTGTAGCGCTCAAATTCCGCCACTACTTGCTTCGAAAATTCTGGAAGGAAGGTCAGGTCATACTTCGCATAGACGATCAGTGACTTCCGCTTCCAACGTGCGAATTGTTTGAAGTATGACATTGGGCTTACCGCGGTCCAGAGCGCGCGCAATCTATCAATGTCCATGTGCTGCTCCAGTCCCTCGCGTATGTGGCGTGTAGATTGTCCATGCCAGACTACGTCCGCGACGTATGTCGAAGCATGATTGAACGCGGCGACCTTTATTCGAGAATCGTGCGCGGCGGCCAGGAACGCATAACACGAGCCCAGGCTGGTGCCAACTGTACCCAGGCTTTCGTAGCCCTGCTGTTCCAGCCAATCAAGACAGCAGCGGATATCTAGGACCGCTTGGCGGCATGCATCCATGGTGCGGCCGATGTTTGCGGAAACGGCGTAGTCGGCGCGGCGAATTTCGGCGGGGCGGCGGATATCGTGATACGGCATGCTCAACCGCAGCACAGAAATGCCCAGCCGGTTGAAAATGCGGCACAGCGAGTTGTAATGCAGCGCATCCGAGTTCCAGTGCGGCAGCAGTACGACTGCACTCTTTCCTTTCGCCGGAAACCAGCGGGCATTGGCCAGATTGTTTTCTGCATACGGCGTGTGCACCGGTGAAGTGAAGCGCAGAAATTCCGCGTATGTTCCGCCAACTTTTTTCTCCAAATGTGGTTCAGGAATCTCTCTCGTGCTGAATACCTGTACTTCTCGCTTTTCCAGCCGGAAGTCGGAAGGTGTCTTGTGAGCGAAGAACTCATCACTGGCTGCAACAGCTCGCAAGTTGTACTCGCGGAGGTAGCGCTCACACTGATCGTCCGTCTGATGTGGCAGGAAGCCGTTACGGCACGGCCAGTCGCGGGTCCACTCAATACCCCATTCGAGTGGGCGCACCACGCGATTGTTGTCCACCGACGTGAGCCGGGTTTCCCAGTCGTGCATCCAGCGGGCGTAGAGGGAGGGCATTAACTTCAGGATAGCAAACGCCGCATTCAGCGCTCAGCGATCAACATCCAGTGGAGCAATTGGAGGCTTCATCGCCGGGAATCGTCGTCCGAGTGCCGCGTGCGGTAAGGCGCGCAGAAAGGAACTTTCCCGAAGGTTCGCTGAAGACGGACCTTCCGATTTTGACACCCCATCCGGCGTGAACGAGAATTTCTGCACACTCATCTACAGCGCCGTAGTTTCGTTTATCGCTGTCTTCCACAAAGAAGCTGAGTTTTAACAAAGGAGCAGGGCGTGAACACGCAGGAATTAAGAGTCTTCCGTATCACTGCACTCATTCGCGACTTCGTCATGTTTATCGGCGTTACCGCAGCCTTAATATTTAGCGTGAGTCTCATCGTGTCAGCGTCAACCGATGGGCCAGCGGAATTACCCCGCGTTTACGTGAGTTCATCCATGGCAAGCACGCCTGCCCTCGGCTCAAGAACGATCGTGCCGGCAGGCGCTAATTTGCAGCAAGCCATAAATAATGCTCACTGCGGTGACACACTACTTCTGCAGGCTGGCTCAACATTTACTGGGAACTATTCCTTGCCTGCGAAGCCCTGTGATGATCAGCATTGGATTGTCATAAGAACTAGCGCTCCTGACTCATCCCTGCCGCCCGAAGGAAAGCGAATTTCGCCCTGCTATGCGGGAGTAGCATCCCTGGCTGGTCGTCCCGGGTTCCCGTGTGCCACACCAACAAAGGCGATGGCCAGACTCGTGGCAGGTAACGCTGGTCCTATAACAATAGTTGGTGGCGCCAACCATTACCGCCTCGGGCCCGGGTTAGAAATAACCAGACCACTAACCTCATCGATATATGTGGCCTTAGTCTCGCCAAGCGGAGCTGCCCTTCAAATCGTGGTCGACCGCGACTGGATACATGGAGTCACCATGTACGACACCATGCGAGGAGTCATGCTCAGCGGGATCACGTATGCAGCTGTCGTTGACTCTTACATTAACGACTTTCATTGCGCCGCACAGATCGCCGTGTGTGAAGATTCGCAGGCTATTGCCGGCGGCACGGGGAGCCTTCCGCAAGGAATTTGGAAGATTCACAACAACTTTTTAGAAGCCGCGGCCGAAACCATATTGTTTGGGGGTGTTAAGACCAACTCAGTCACCCCGGCAGATATAGAGATCACCAACAATCATATGTTTAAGCCATTGACATGGATGCCTGGACAACCCGGGTTTGTCGGTCGTCCTAATAGCGATACGACGAAGTGCCGCAAAACTCCAGGATACTGCCCGTTTGTGGTGAAGAACTTGTTCGAGCTCAAAAACGCCCAACGAGTGCTGTTGGACGGTAACATTTTGGAGCACTGCTGGTCTGGATTTACACAAAATGGTGCCGCTATCTTGGTCAACGGGTCGAATCCAGCTGATAGGACGCTCTCCTACATATCAGTCATGGATCTTACAGTCAGATACAACCACACATCTCATACCGCGTCAGTGTTTTTCCTGGCGAATCCTCCGCCGAGTTATTTACCAATTGGAAGAATTTCGATTCACGACAACATCTTCGACGATGTCAGCTCCACCTATCAGAACGGAGATACAGCAGCGGCCGTTGCAGGTGGGTACACGTACTGCTCGGATATCCTATGTGGCAACGGGAACATTTCCGTTAATCACAACACTGAGTTGATCACGCGGCCAGCTAAATGGTTTGCTGTGGTGGGAGCAGTCAAAGGCCCTATTCCGAATTGGAAATACACAAATAACATCGTCAGCATTAATGCAGGGATCGCTGTCATTAATGCGGGATCTACGGGATGCACAGATAACAAAATAGGTAATGCGGCAAAGCTCGCAGCCTGCTTCAGTCCGTATGCCATGACTCACAATGCGCTAATCGGTGGAAGCGGAACATGGCCTGCAGGGAACTACCTTCCAGCAAGCGCTGTAGCAGTGCAGTTCGTCAACTACAACAATGCAAATGGTGGGGATTACCGATTGCGCACCACGAGCCCGTATCACAACGCAAGCACCGACGGCAAAGACTTAGGCGCAGACATCAATGCTGTTAATTCGCATACTAATGGAGTTAGGTGATTTTCCGCTACGATTGATTCAACGTTAGTAAAGGGCAACCGCGTTATGATGCCATCAGCAATATTTCCTCGGCACCCGCTTTGAGATTGCGCACAGAATTTCGTAAGGAATGGTTTTGGCGAGATCAGCGTGTTCTCGCGCGTCAACGCTGAGCCCATCACTGGAGCCGAGCAGAATGACCTCGTCGGCAACTTCGACCCCCGGTATTCCGGTCACATCCACGGTCGTGAGGTCCATCGAAATTCTGCCTACGATTGGCGCGTAGTGCTCACGCACAATGACGCGCCCGCCGGATGACAGGCCTCGGTTCAATCCATCTGCGTAACCTACAGGAAGGATGGCGATTCGCGATGGCGCCTTGGTGACATATGTTCCGCCATACCCGAGTGCCTGCCCTGCCCGCATTTCTCGAAGCGATAGGATTCTGGTCTTCCAAGTGAGCACAGGCTTGACCGGCAATTTAAGCGCTCGTCCGCTTACGGCGCGACCTGCACGCTCGAAGGGCAAATGGTAGCCGTATAGCGCGAGTCCCGGGCGCACCATGGTGTTCCAGCTTTCGTGGTGAGAAATTACTGCAGAAGTGTTCGCGGCATGAATCAGCTTAGGGGTGAATCCGTATTCTGCCAGCGTTTGTTTCGCATCTTCGAAAGATTTCAATTGCTCACCAACCGACGGAGCATCGAGCACCTCCGATGACGCGATGTGGGTGGAGAAGCCCTCCACCTTCAAATGCGGGGATGATTTCAGAGTGGCGCAAATTCGGGGCAGATCTTCAGGCGGCGCGCCGAGCCGTCCCATGCCGGTGTCTACTTTCAGATGAATGGCGTGTTGCGTAATTCCGAGTCTGGCGGCGGCCCGTTCCAGCAGTTCTATTTGACCGGATTCCCAAACCGTCGGCGTAAGGCCCAGCCTAATAATTTCTTCTTCTTCGCCTCGCCAGAACCCGGTCATCAGCAGGATTCTTGTGCTGATGCCCTCCTCGCGAAGTGGAATCGCCTCATCGAGGGAAGTGACGCCCAGCCAGGTCGCGCCCTCTTCTTCCAGGGCTGATGCGCACTCGACGGCCCCATGACCGTAAGCGTAAGCCTTGACTACCGCACAGACGGTGACGCCTGAGCCGACATATTCCGCAACGGTGCGGTAATTCTCTCTCAAGGCGGAGAGAGAAACCTCAGCCCACGTGGGACGAGTAGCCGCGCGCCGCGCAATTTCAGTGGTGGCCACTTGGCGATTATAGTGGCCGGTTGCCGGAGCCGCAGGTTACCGCTGTGCTACTCCGCGTCAGTGCTGGAGCACGAAATTCACCGTGATCTCGGTCTCGACCTCGATTGGTTCATGGTTGAGGTAATAGGGCCGGTATCGCCACTGGCGCACCGCAGCCAGTGCGGCCTGCGCCAATAGGGTTTGACCACGCTCGGCCTCTGCGCGAATGATCATTCCCTCGCGGCTGATGATCGCCTTCACGAGCACCGTTCCTTCGATGTGAAGCTGTTTGGCCATCGTCGGATACTGCGGTTCGACTTTATGAATCAAATTTCCTTCCATCACCACCGAGGTGCGGACTGGGTGCGGTGGAGCCGGGATAGGAACCGGGCCGCTGTAGTCACTCACGATCGAGCCCGGGACTCCAGGGCCGAGGGTACCGATCAGGTTCGAAATATTGGGCGGTTGGATTGTGCCGATGTTCGCGTTCGAGGTTATTGTGCGGGCGAACGAGAAAGTGTGGTTGTTTACCACGATTGTGCGGGGTACTGGGCCCGCGGAGTGCGAAACATTCCTCTGGGTATCCACCGGAGCTTCAGAGTTTGAAGCCGGCAAGAACACATTTCGTATGACCGGCGGCAAAGCTTGCGGGTGGAGCAACGGGTATACCAATGCCGCCCCAACAAGAGCTGCCTGCAAGGTGAACGAGACCAGTGCCGTCCAGCGCCGGACGGGAGCATCCTGAACTTCAGCCAGACCAGAAAACATGGTGTCTTCTCCTGCGCGCGATTGCTGTCATTCCGGACTTCTAATGTGCTTCGAAAAGACAACGGCGATACTTTTATCGCTGGTAGTAAAGACACCGCGAATAAGGTTTTCAGGCCGCAGATGAATTGACAGGGCAGAAAATAAAAAGACCGCGATTGCTCGCGGTCTTGGAACTAAGCTTCAACTATCGGTGTCGGACTTATTTTGTTGGGGGAGTTGTGCTCGGCGTTTTCGGAGCGGTACTTGGCGCCTTTGTGGCGCCCGGAGCTTTGGTGCCTGATCCGAGTCCGCCGCTACCGACCGGTTTCGTACCCGTGCTACCACTCGGCCTGGCCGGGGCAGCAACTCCAGACTGCACGTTGTAAGCCTCAACAATCGGCTTCGTGATATCCACCGATGGCGCGGCCCAAACCACCTGGCCTTGGGGCCATGGATTCGAAGTATCCATGATTACTCCCAAGCCGTTTTCATTGGCATATTTCAGAAGGAGCGGCGCCATTTTCTGCAAAATGCGCTGGCCGATCTCGTTCTGCTGATTCTGGAAATCCTCGCGGGCGTCTTGCGCTGCCCGGTCCAGTTCCTTCTGCTTCAATTCGATCTGCCTTTGCAGGCTGGCCTTGGACTCATCATTGAGCTTGTCACCCTGCGTATTCAGTTGTTTCTTGAGGCCATCGATTTCCTCGCTCTTGCCCTTCAGTTCGTTGCTCCTGGGTTCGAACTTTTTCTGCAATGCGTCCATATCGCGCTGGCCTTCATTGCTGGCGAAGATCGCGCCTTCAATATTGATGGCTGCAATTTTTGATCCTCCGCCAGTCATGGCCGCTGCGGGAGGATCATTGGCTGTGCCGGGCGCCGCGGGCAGGGCGGATGAAGAGGCGCCACCGGCCTGGGCCAGTGCCATTGCCGAGGCCAAAACGACCACGGTTGCTAAAGAAAATACAAACTTGGGTTTCATGGGATTTACTCTGACTCCTTGAGATACTTCTGTAATTTTTCGAACTTGATGCTGGGTTGAATTTTCAATTTGGACTTACCTGGAAACATGCTCGCGCCACACTCGCGTTTCCATTCAAACATCAGTAGGGCCGGCTGGTCTTCGGTCTTCAACTCGGATCTTCTACTCGCATTCAGATTGCGGGCATTAAGCGCCGCGCGTGACCAGCCACTCTGGTGTGGATGCCCCATTATAGAAATAGTTAATCCCCAGCGTCAAACCTAGAACGTTGTACCTACGGTGAAGCGGAATGTCTTTCGCGGCTCGCGAAGCTGATAGCGGGTTGCGAATGTGTTCTTAGCCAGCTGGTATGTGTACTGGCCCGCATCGTTATTCGGGAACATGCTTCGCGAAACGACGGAAGGCGATTGTGCGATTTCATCCAGCCGTACTGGGTTGTATGCCCAATAAATTCGGAACGGCGCGTTCACGACCGGAAGGAAAACCTGCAACTCAAGTCCCGTGGACATTCGGGGCTTCCAGTTCGCGCTGCCCAGGATTGCGAGATTCTGCTTGAATGGAAAAGTTTGTGTATTAATGCAATCAAATGTAATCAGGTCTTGCTTAGGACAGCCGAATTGGGTCTGGTTCAGGAGATCTAACTGGCTTTTGTTGATTCGCAACTGCGATTGCCGCAAGATTGGATCCATTCCAAAGTCAACAAACGGCGCAATCGCCACCGGGCCAGCGATAGTAACGCGGTATTCAGCGTTGCCTACCAAGTTCAAATCGCCGCCGGGAAACGTGATTTGTTGAAAGGGGATCTTTATTGTGTAAGCCCCGAGAGCCAGATTATTCGCGTCTTTTGGAACGATAGAACCATCCGGGTTTCTCAACTGAATTGTTGTCGCAGTAGGGATATAGGCGATCGGAGAAACCGAGCGAATATCAAATCCGCGCAGGTCG
>QHZX01000192.1:0-17456 GCA_003224835.1 Acidobacteriota bacterium
TTACTCGCGTAATCTCTCGTTCGTGTAGCGGGACGTTTGGGGAGGCTGGTAAAACAACAAAGCCCCGCTGATTAAGCAGGGCTTCTGAGGCAAGTAATTTGTTGTAGGGACGGGAAACTCTAGCCTAACTTGTGAAACTTACGACGGAAAACGCCCGCAAGCCCTACCAGTCCGGTGCCGAGTAGGCCGAGCGTTCCTGGTTCAGGGACGACGGACACATCGCCGCTAACTTGCTGAATGGCCCCAGCTTTGGACTGTATAACGAAGTCGAATCCAGCGATAACTGGACTGCCGGGTGTCACATTGATTGTGGTTACTGTCCTGCCGCTCACTGTGGCCACGCTGACGCTTCCGTTAAAGGTAAACGTCGCATTGGCCGAGCCGCTGACAGCTATGGTGCCGCCTGTGAAGCACAGGCCTGATGTGCAACTAAACAGTGTCCCGGTGGTAACGGTCACGGTTCCAGTGGCTGCTACGCCATTGAGTAGGCTAAGTGGGGACGTGATGCCAAATGTGTTGCCGACCGTCGCACTGCCGGAAATCGAGGAATTAGTACTATTCCCGACTGTCGCGAAATCGGTGATGCTGTCTGCAAGGGCCAAAGTAGGCACTGCAAGTGCCAACAGGGCCAACAAAATTACTCGTCTCATAAACCACTCCTCCGAATTTCGATCCCGTTTATTTGGGGAAAAACCCAAAATGTCTTTTTGTGAGAACCTTCGTGGGCCTGCGATAGCCAGTCCTCAGCATTGCGTATACGCAGAATACGACTACTACTTAGCATATGGGTTACCAAAGTAGGTGACCATTAGGTCTGTTGAAAATAAGCCACTTAAGGGCAGGATTTTCACTGGCGAAGCGCCCAATGTGCAAACCACTGCACATCTTTTCTGAATCACTTGCGCTTTGGGGAAATGAGGTAAGTGATAGAACCGAAAGGGAACTCTGGATTCCGGACGTTTTCCAGGAGCGGGTATCTATACTTAGTTGCCGTGAAAGTGCCGGGGAGATTTTGCTTTTCTCCCAGTACTCGGTTTTTATCCTATGTCTGTGGAAATCCAGTTTTTGGAATTAGCCGCTACTCGATTTTCGGGATGAGCCGCGCAATAAATACCCGCGACAGGCGGCCCGTGGAGTTGGACGTCGGGTCGCCGCTTCGATTTGGCGACCCCGGAGGGAGTCGAACCCCCAACCCTCAGATCCGAAGTCTGATGCTCTATCCAGTTGAGCTACGGGGCCGCGTGATATTTCGCGGTTCGAAAAGCAGTTTACACCTTTGGGGGTCAGCAAGGCGTCCGCAAATCTACTTCAGTACCGATTGACAATGCCGGCTTCGGCCTCTAGAACTTTAGTCTCTTCAGAGAACCAGAAAGGAAATTCCATGAGGAACCGCACCCTGGCAATCGCGTTGGCGATTTGTTCGAGTCAGCTAGGAAACGCGCAGTCGCTGGGAATTTTTTTCGGACATTCAGATGTGGGTACCGTGCTGCATGCAGGTTCGGCGACATATGATTCCGCGAAGAACGCATACACGCTCATCGGCAGCGGCGAGAACATGTGGGCCACGGCGGATGCATTTCAGTTCGCATGGAAGAAAATTTCTGGGGACGTGGAAATTTCAGCCGATGTTTCGTTTCTGAATTCCGGCGGCAATGAGCACAAGAAGGCAGTGCTGATGCTGCGGCAATCACTCGATTCCAATTCGGTTTACGCGGATGTTGCGCTGCACGGGAATGGATTGACTTCGTTGCAATATCGCGATCAAAAGGGCGGCACCACGACCGAAGTTGAGTCGAACATTTCTGCTCCGGCGAGGCTTCGGATCACTCGGGTCGGCCGGTACGTTTATATTTCGCTGGGTCAGCAGGGAAGCGATTTGCATTTTGCCGCCGGTTCCGTGCCCATTCCTCTCGACGGTGAGTTTTATGCCGGCATCGGAGTCTGTTCGCATGATAAAAATGCGACCGAGCAAGCCACTTTCAGTAATGTCGCGATTAAGAATGTGACGGCGCGCACAACCCAACCTGTGCCGTATAGCAGCCTGGAATCCGTAGCCGCTTTGAAGCTCCTAACTGGGCGCATGACGGCTCGTACTTTCTCTTCAATCGCAATGGACACATTGAGAAATTACCCGTGGCAGGTGGGCAGCCCGAGATTCTGAACACTGGCTTCGCCGACAAAGTGAATAACGATCACGGCATTTCGCCCGACAGCACACAACTGGCCATAAGCGACAACTCGCAGGAGACGAAGTCGGCGAGCGGAGAGGTGTCACACGAGTCGCTCGTGTACGTCATGCCCCTTGCCGGTGGTACACCACGCCGCATGACGCAACAAGGACCGTCATACTGGCATGCGTGGTCTCCTGATGGGAAGACGCTGGCGTTTGTGGGCGAACGCAATGGCGACTTCGACATCTACACGGTTCCTGTGAGCGGCGGCGATGAGACTCGGATCACAACTGCGAAAGGACTCGATGACGGGCCGGAATATTCGCCGGACGGCCAATACATTTATCTCAACTCGGAGCGCACGGGGCACATGCAGATATGGCGTATGCATCCCGATGGCAGCGGGCAGGAGCAGGTTTTTTCTGACGACTACAACAACTGGTTTCCGCACATTTCGCCCGATGGGAAGTGGATGGTGTTCTTGACCTATGAGAAAGATGTGAGCGGGCATCCGGAAAATAAAGATGTGATGCTGCGATTGATGTCGCTCGAAGACAAGAAGATTACGGTGCTGACGAAATTGTTCGGCGGACAGGGAACGATGAATGTTCCGTCATGGTCTCCGGACAGCAAGTCGGTGGCCTTTGTGAGCTATCAGATGGTAGGGGAGTAGGTTCACGGAGTGTCTTTTTATTTCCCTAATTTCTCGTCGAAGAAGTTTGCCATGATCTGCAGAGCTTCTTTTGTTTCTGGCAATTGGAAGTGATACCAGAAGGCGTGCGGCAATGCCTCGAAAACCACCAGGTGCGCTTCGCATTTCGCATCAAGTAGCGCCCGATGGAAAATTGAGGTATTGCTCAACAGCAGATCGCGCGTGCTGGTCACCAGCAGGCTGGGAGGGAAGCCGTGCAAGTCGGCAAACAAAGGAGACAGCACCGGGTCTTTGGGATCGGTTTTGCCGACATAATTTTCATCATGTGGACGATCCGAAGTTTGCGGAGCCAAGTTTGCAGTAAAGCCATTTAGCGAAAAAAGCTGCTGCGAGTCGGAAGGCCGACTGAAATCGGCGAGCGTGGAAAACATTCCGAGCGCAGCAGGGAGGGGCAAGCCTAGTTGTTTGAACTTGACTACAACTTCGCCGGTCAGGATTGCACCCGCGGAAGTCCCGAAGATCCCGATACTGCGTGGCTGATAACTTTTCAGCAGCTCTTTGTAGACCGCGACCACATCATCGACGGCGGCTGGAAATGGGTTTTCGGGAGCTAAACGGTAATAAACGGAAACGACTTTGATTTTGGCAAGAGAGGCGATTGGAATTCCTTCGATCAACGATCCCGAGTCCGAAATAAATCCACCGCCGTGCAGGTTGATCAGCACGCGATTTTTGTTAGTCGCAGGCATATCGAGCGGAGTAATGATGTCGGTGCGAACGCCGGCGATGTTTTTCTCTTCAACCTTCACCGGATAGAGGCGGAGCGCTTCTGCGGAATCTTTTTTACGCCACGCGTCGGTGCCAGCGCGAATGTCGGCCAGGTCTTTGGATTGCGGCGACTCCTGTTCAATTTCTTTCAGCCATTGTTGCGCCTCCGGGCCGACCGTCGAAGGCATCGGCACCACGCGGATGATGTGTGCAGTGCCGTCGGGATCAAAGGTGGCGGAGTCTGAATTCGAAGCGGCGGTGGTTTGTGCTGACCCGGAGACCGCGAGCAGCAACATGGAGAAGGAGAGGAATGTTCTCATTTTATTTTGCGAATTGTTCCAGGATCAGCTCAGGCCATAACGGCCGCGCTCAATTACTTTGTCCGCGATCTGCTGCCGCAACCCGATGGTGTTGACAGGATCGTGCTTCGCCAGACGCCGGAGAATTGCCATCTGAGTTCGCAACATGTCGCCCTCGGCAACGTCGGCGATTATTTTCCGGGCGGAGGCTTCGATCTTATCCATGGCCTGTGAAAGATAAACTCGTGCAGCGCGGATTCCATGGCGTACACCTCCATTACCATGTCAGCTATTGCACCCATAATTTCCTGCTCTTGCTCGATTTGCATCATGTATTTCTGAGTGGCAGCGCCGGCAGCGAAGAGGCCCAACTTTTTGGCAGACGCAACTAGTTTCTGTTCTTCAGCAAGCACTCCTTCAACATCCTCAGCTACGGATGGGCCTGAAAGAACTTCATCCATCAATTGCTTGATAGCTGGCATGAGGGCGAGCTGGCCGCCCATGGCGCGCTTCAACAAAAAGCCCGTGATGATAAGTCGGTTGATTTCGTTGGTGCCCTCGAAGATGCGATTGATTCTGGCGTCACGATAGGCGCGCTCCGCCGGATACTCTTCAACGAAGCCGTAGCCAGCGTAGATCTGCAGAGTTTCGTCGACGATATAATCCAACATTTCCGACGCCCACACTTTAATAATGGAGCACTCGACCGCATATTCTTCGATTGCCTTGAGAGTTTTCTTGCTGGCATCGGGAGCGGACTTGTCAATCGCGGCCAAGGCCGCGTCCATCATGCCAACCGTGCGAAATACGAGCGACTCCCCAACGTAAATGAGAGTGGCCATATTCGCCAGCTTCTCGCGCACTAAACCGAAATCGGCGATGACTTTTTTGAAAGCCTTGCGCTGCTTGGCGTAGGCGATCGCGTTATTCATGGATTCGCGCGCGCCGCCCACGCACATGGCGCCAAGTTTGAAGCGCCCGATGTTCAGGATGTTGAAGGCGATGATGTGTCCCCGGCCAATCTCGCCCAGAACATTTTCGACCGGCACTTTGCAATCATTCAAGATGATCGGACAGGTCGATGATCCGCGGATGCCCATTTTATGTTCTTCCGCGCCGATAGAAAATCCGGGAAAGTTGCGCTCGATCAGGAATGCGGTGAACTTCTCGCCGTCCACTTTGGCGAATACGGTGAAGAGGTCCGCGAACCCGGCATTGGTAATCCACATCTTTTCGCCATTGAGAATGTAATGCTTTCCGTCTGGCGACAGCGCCGCCCGCGAACGGCAATTCAGGGCGTCTGATCCGGAGGATGCTTCGGATAACGCGTAGGCGCCGACAATCTCGCCAGCTGCCAGCTTTGGCAAATACTTTTTCTTCTGCTCATCGTTTCCGAAATAAACCAGCGGGAGTGTGCCAATGCCTGTGTGGCCGCCCCAGGTAGTGGCGAATCCGGCGTACTTCGCGATGTGATCGGCGATAACCGCTGCGGAAACTTTATCTAATTCCATGCCGCCGTAAGTCTCGGGAATTTCCACGCCACTCAGTCCCAGCTCGCCGGCTTTCTTCAGCAGATCGCGGGTGACGGAAAAATCCTTGTGCTCCATCTTCTCAATATTTGGGATGATCTCTTTTTGCGCGAATTCTTCCGCCGTTTGTGCAATCAGCACATGCTGTTCGCTGAAATCTTCGGGAGTAAAAATGTCTTCCGGCGGGCGGGTCTCCAGCAAGAAACTGCCACCGGAGATCGCGCTTGGAGCTGACGAGGTAGTTGCCATTCAATAATCCTTCCTGCCTAGAAAGGATTATTACTGCTTTCCAGCAGTTTTCCAACCAGGGATGCAGCTGGGGGCTCCCGAAGGTACAACCACCAACGCAATCGGCGCAGCAACCTAAGGCTAAACAATCTGTGCGCCATCTTGAGACCAACGGCAAAGCAGCGAGCCTTGAATGCAGACCTCAATACTGTGCAGGACCTCCAGCGGCAGCTCGAGGAATTCAAAGCCGGTACGCGCGGTGCTGCTGTAACGAACGATGGCGAGGGCTTCTAGTGCCGCACCGGGCAATTGCAGCCGCACCGAAACCCGCTCGCCAACTTGGGGAGAACCACACAAAACTGCTGACAATCCGCCCATGCTGATATCGACAGTAAGGCCGCGCGTGATTTGCAGCCCGGAGTTCAGCAGACGCCAGGTCGTCACTGGAGCGCTCAGGAAATGCCGCGGATAGCGTCGCTCAGCGCTGTATTGCCCTGCGGCTGCTGTCGATCTCCCGGTGATTTCGAGTTGCATGCACGCACTCCTGGGTTCATCGAAGTTAAGAGGGAAGGGTTGTTCCCCAGGCCGACGCAGACTGCAGGCTGGCACGAATCACTTGCAGTAGCTCATTATTGTCCGCCGGCTTCTGGAAAAATGCCGTGGCACCCGAATCCAAGCTGCGCAATTCGTTGCCCTGCGGGTCACGCGCCGTAAGTACAATCACTGGAATGTGCGAGAGCGAATCGCTCTCCTGCAGCCGCTTCAGGACATTAAAGCCATTTCCGGCGGGAAGACCGAGATCAAGGATGATCAGGTTCGGACGCTCTTTCTGGGCGAGGGCAATCGCCGAGTAGCCGTCCGCGGCGCTGACGGTCTCGTAATGATTGGCGCGCAGTCGGAGCTTCAAAGCCATTCTAAGCTCGGGGTCATCGTCCACAATAAGAATCTTTGCCCGGTTGAAGTTCAGTGAATCGTGATTTTCGTTTTCAGTTTGCATTTACTTTGGTCTCCTTTGTGTTAAAGCCGTTCATGGTTCTAAGGTCAGTCAGGACCATCTCGGTGACACGTTCGGCCACGACAACGACTTGCTGCTCCAACGTTTTGTCTTGCATCTCTGCCGAAAATTTGACTTGCCTCGCGGTGGCACGAAGTGTGCCGGTTGATTTCAAGTGAGTCAGCGCGCCGATTTGTTCAACGATGCGGGTAATCATGATGTTGACGCGGTCCATATCAGTAGAGGCAACTACATAGAACGTGTCTTCAGGCCCATTGGTGGCCATGGCGGGAAGGACCAGGTCTTTATCCACGTAAACGCAGCGCCGCAGCAGCTCAAGGCATTCGCGGCAGACCTCCTTCCAGTTCCCGCGGACTGGCCTGGCCAGAGGTGTCAGGTCAACCCGCAGCAGCACGATTGATTCACGCAGCTGTTGCTCGTGAGTGATGACTGGCGAAAGAAGCTTGGATAGCGAGTAAACCGGGAGGTTGAACGTGAAGGTGGTGCCTTGGCCAGGTTGGCTCGCGGCCCAAATGCGCCCTCCGTGGAGATTTACCAACTCCCTCGCAATGTAGAGTCCCAAACCTAGGCCGGAGCGGTTGCCGTCCACTGAATCCGGATCCTGATACAGGCGCTCAAAAATTAGGGGAAGGGCTTCGGGCGAAATGCCACGGCCATTATCGGTGATAGTCACGTAGCAAAAGTCGGGATCGGTCTCCTGCCGACTGAGCTTGACGATCACCGTTCCTTCCGCAGGAGTGAACTTCACGGCATTGTCGATGAGATTGATAAGAACCTCGAGCACGCGGTCGGGATCGGCGTGTACCAGCGGGATATGGCTGTCCGCTTCCAGTTCCACCGTAATACGTTTTTCGACCGCAATCGGCCGTATCATGGCGATGGCTTGCCGGACAAGTTCGATGAGACCGAGGCAGCGGGGTTCGATTCGGAGCTTGCCCGATTCGGCGCGCGTGGCTTCGAGCAGATCGCGGATCATGGCGTGAAGCTGGTTCACGCTTTTCAAAATGACTTGCAGGTGGTCCCGCTGCTCCGGTGATACTGTGCCGGAGAGCCCGTCAAACAACAGCGACGCATACTGATGAATGCAAGTCAGAGGAGTGCGCAGTTCGTGTGAGACGTGGGAAAGAAACTGGTTCTTGAATTCGATCTGCTGTTGGCGGCTGATTTCGAGAGAGCGCAGCAGGGCTTGGCGTTCCACCGCATAGCGCATCGAACGCTCGAGCGTCCGGCTGGTCATGTCACCCTTAACCAGGTAATCCTGAACCCCCTGGTGTATCGCCTTCATCGCGAGCGCTTCATCTTCCTGTCCGGAAAGAATGACCACAGGGACCCCGGGGGCCTTGTCCAGAATTTTCCGAAAAGTCTCACTGCCATGGCTGTCGGGTAGATTCAGATCGAGAAGCACTACCGAAGGCGGTGTTGTTTCGATTGACGCGAGCCCGTCTGAAAGGCGATTCACACAACTCACATTTAGCGGGATCTTACCCTCGGTCAAACGCAAACGAACGAGGTCGGCGTCGCCGGGATTGTCTTCAATCAGCAGCACCTGCCTGGGAAAATCGCTCATGGTTCTCCTAGTTGGGGATGCTGGCGAAGCCGAACCAGAAATTTTCAATCGAGCGCACCGCCGAGAAGAACTGGCCCAGGTTTCCGGGCTTGCTGACGTATGAGTTGGCGCCGAGTTCATAGCAGCGGGCGATGTCGCGTGCCGAATGGGAGGTGGTGAAGATCACCACCGGCAATTCATTGAGCTCGGGATCGGCCTTCACCTCCGCGAGCACGGCCCGGCCATCTTTGCGGGGAAGATTCAGATCCAGAATGATCAAATCGGGGCGAATGGCTTCCGCAAATTGGCCCATGCGATGAAGAAACATCAGTGCCTGTTCGCCATCCTGGACGGTGCTCACCTGCGCTGGGTTTTCACTGGTCGCCAATACTTCGCAGGTAAGATTGGCGTCCGCCGGGTTGTCATCGACTAACAAGATTTTGGGGGCTGAGTTCATAGTCTTCCTTCTTATCAGGTCTATCGGCACGTGCAGCAGGAAACGTGAAGCGAAAGTTTGAGCCTTGGCCCAATTCGGAGTCGACCCAAATTCGTCCACCATGGTGTTCGACGATTTTTTTGCAGATTGCCAGCCCCACGCCGTTACCTGGGTACTCAGCCCGGGTGTGCAGACGTTGAAAAATCTTGAAAATAAACTCCTTGTGTTCGTCAGCTATGCCAATCCCATTGTCGACAACCGAAAATACCCATTCTTCGCCCTTTTTTTCAGCGGAGATCGTGACGGCAGGCGACTTTTTGCCGCGGAACTTTATCGCGTTGCCGATCAGATTCTGAAACAGCTGTACCAGCTGAAAACGATCAGCCAAAATCGTGGGCAGAGGGTTACAAGTAACGGTTACGTTGTGCTCTTTCAAAACGAAAGCCAGATTCTTTAGTACCTCTTGGATCGTCGTGGTTACATCGGTTGCAGCCGGCGGCAAGCCGTCGCGGCCGGTTCGAGAAAATGCCAGCAGATCTTCGAGCAGCGCTTGCATGCGAGTGGCGCCCTCGACTGCATAACCGATATACCTGTCGGCAGTTGAGTCCAGCTTTCCGCGATAGCGTTCCGAAAGCAATTGCGTGTAGGCCGCAACCATACGGAGCGGCTCCTGTAAGTCATGGGAAGCGATGTAGGCAAACTGTTCGAGATCGCAGTTGGAGCGCGCCAGTTCCTCCACCTTCGAAGCAAGTTGTTCCTGGGCTCGCGTGCGTTCGTGACGCAGCCGGGTTTCTTCGATTGCCCGGCGCACCGAAAGCGGTAAACGGGCGAGATTATGTTTCATCACGTAATCCATCGCACCCTGTTTTACGCACTCGACCGCAGTTTCGCTGTTCAATGCTCCGGTTACCAGAATCAGCGGAGTGTTGAGACCCTTTTCAGCCAGAATATATAGCGTGTCCATACCGCGGAAGTTCGGCAGGCTGTAATCGGCAAGGACGATGTCGTAGGAGTGTTTTCCCAGGCATTCACGGATCTCATCTTTGGATTCGACCACGTCGGCCGCAACATCAAACCCACCGCGCCGCAGTTCGGCAATTTCAATCTCAGCGTCCGCCGGGGAATCTTCTATCAGGAGAACATGCAGCCTTCTATCGCCGTTCGCGTTGGTGCCCGGCCCGGTCATTGCTTCGCCGCCGCGGCCATTTGCGCTGGATTGGCTAAGGGGCGCTGGTTAATTACCATCCAGTAGAGCCCGGCGCTTTTAACGATCTCGCGAAAGCGGTCGAAGTCTACTGGCTTCTGGATATAGCTATTAGCGCCCAGATTGTAGCTGGCGACTAGGTCACGCTCTTCTTTGGAAGCGGTGAGAATGACGACCGGCAACGCTTTGGTGCGAGGATCATCCTTGACGCGTTTCAGGACTTCCAGGCCAGTCAGCTTTGGAAGTTTGAGGTCGAGCAGGACCAAACGAGGAGGATGGTCAAAGTTGCGGTCCTTAAAGCGTCCCGTGCAGAAAAGAAATTCAAGCGCTTCTTCTCCATCCCGTACGGCAAAAATGTTGTTGGCCAAATGCTCGCGCCGCAGTGCGTGCAGGGTGAGTTCGAGATCGTCGGGATTGTCTTCGACGAGAAGGATGTCAACTTCGCCTTCGGTATTCATCCAGTTTCTCCTGACATAGCCATTGCTTTACTGGCGTTCGCTGGTTTTGTGCTGCCCAAGGTCAAATAAAAAGTCGCGCCTTTGTCGAGCTCCGCTTCCGCCCAAATACGGCCGCCGTGTTTTTGCACGATGCGCTGTACCGTGGCCAGCCCTACTCCAGTACCCTCGAAATCTTCCGCGCGATGCAGCCGCTGAAACACCCCAAATAACTTATCGGCATATTTCATGCTGAACCCCACTCCGTTGTCGCGGACAGACACTACCTGTTCACCGGCGATCTGGTCGACAGAAACGTCAATCATGGCAGTGGCGCGCGGACGGGTGTACTTCACGGCATTCGAAAGCAGGTTTTGAAACACCACCTTGAGCAGGGCCGGATCACCTTCCACGTACGGCAGCTTGCCGATTTTCAACTCAATCTTGCGACCTTCCAAGTCCGGTGCAAGATCGGCAATGACGTCTTTAACGACTGAGTCGAGTCCGGTGACCTGCAGTCTGAGTTCGTGCCGCCCGCTGCGTGCCAGGTTCAGGAGATCGTCGACGAGGGTACCCATGCGCCGGGTCCCATCCTGGATTCGTCCTAAGTAATGAAGTCCTTCCTCGGGGAGCGCGCTCCCGCAAGTCTCGCCTAGCATTTTGGAAAAGCCTGCTATGTGACGGAGCGGCGCGCGCAGATCGTGCGAGACGGAGTAGGTGAAGGCCTCGAGTTCCTTATTGGCGGCTTCGAGTTGCGCCGTCCGTTGAATGACTCTCTCTTCGAGTTCATTATTGAGCTTGCGAATTTCCCCTTCATCCGCTCTTCTCTGGGTTATGTCACGGAATGCCGCCACGCCGCCGCAGACCACGCCCTGCTTGTCTCTTAATGGCCCGGCGGTAACCTCAATCCAGTGGCCCTCCTCAAGCTCGGGGTTGCGGACAAACATCTGGGTGCTGCTGGCCTGTCCACGAAGAGCTCGTACCCATGGAACTTGATCTACCGGAAAGGGAGTGACCATGTCGGCTATATAAAGGCCGTAGTGCCCGGTCCATTCCTGAGCGGGAAGATCTGTGGCACCCAAACCGAGAATCTTCTTCGCCACCGGGTTCCAGATCACGAATTTTCCATTTTCATCGACCGCGACTAAGCCCTCGGCCATGCTGTCGAGCACGGAGCGGAGCATCAGCGTCTGAGATTCCAAGGCTTCTCGTGTTTCTTTTACAACTTCTTCCGCTTGTCTTCGCTCTGTGATATCACGCGCAACTTTAGAGAAGCCCCGCAAGACACCGCTTTCGTCATACATTGGAGTTATGACGATGTAGGCCCAGAAGGTAGTGCCGTCCTTGCGCACGCGCAGAGCCTGTTCCTCGAAGCGCCCATTGGATACGGCATGCTGCAACTCCTGTTCAGGCTTGCCGCTAGCTTGGGCTTCCGACGTGTAGAACCTGGAGAAGTTCTCGCCAATGATTTCTTCGCTGGAGTAGCCTTTGATGCGCGTTGCCCCTGCATTCCAGCTGAGGACCCGACCTTGGGGATCGAGCATGTAGATCGCGAAGTCCTTGACCCCATCGAGCAGCAACCGGAACCGCTCCTCGCTAAGCCTCAGCGCTTCTTCCGCTAGCTTGCGCTCGGTGATGTCGGCGCGGATCGCGACATATTGCCGAGGTTTTCCCTGCGCGCCAAGAAACGGCACGATGGTCGCATCCACCCAGTACAACGAGCCGTCCTTGGCTCGGTTCTTGATCTCGTCATGCCATACTTTGCCCTTGGCGATGGTGTGGTACATATTCTGGAAAAATTCTGTGGAATGGTGGCCGGAGTTGAGGATTCGGTGATTCTGGCCGATTAGTTCCTCTTTGGAATATTTGCTGACAGCGCAAAACTTCTCATTCACATAGCTGATCGTGCCTTGGACGTCGGTGATGGCCACAATTGCATGCTGATCTAAAGCGAACTTCTGGTCCGCCAATTCCTTGAGCGCTCTCTCACTCGTCTCAACACTTTCCTTCAAGGCTTCTTCCACCAGCTTGCGCTCGGTGATGTCGGCGCGGATCGCGACATATTGCCGTGGCTTTCCTCCAGCGCCGAGAAATGGAACGATCGTGGTGTCTACCCAGTAGTAAGAGCCGTCCTTGGCCCGATTCTTGATTTCCTCATGCCACACCCTGCCGTTCGCGATGGTGCGATACATGCGCTGGAAAAATTCCTTGGGATGATGGCCCGAGTTCAGGATGCGATGATTCTGCCCGATCAACTCTTCTTTGGAATATTTACTGATGGCGCAAAATTTCTCGTTCACGTAAGTGATGGTGCCGTGGACGTCGGTGATAGCTACGATGGCGTGTTGATCCAGAGCAAATTTTTGATCAGCGAGTTCTTTGAGGGCGGCCTCGGTCGCGACGAGGCTTTTTTTCGCCATTTCTTCCGCCCGCTTGCGCTCGGTGATATCGGCACGGATTGCGACATACTGGCGTGGCTTTCCATCTTTTCCAGTAAACGGGACGATGGTGGTATCCACCCAATAAAGCGAGCCATCCTTGGCTCGGTTGTTAATTTCGTCATGCCACACCTTTCCATTGACGATGCTGCGATACATCTGCTGGAAGAATTCTTTGGGATGGTGGCCTGAGTTCAGGATGCGATGATTCTGGCCGATCAACTCTTCTTTGGAATATTTACTGATAGCGCAAAACTTCTCGTTCACGTAGGTGATGGTGCCCTGGACGTCGGTTATAGCCACGATGGCGTGTTGGTCCAAGGCAAATTTTTGATCCGCTAGTTCTTTAAGCGCGTCCTGGCTCGTGGCGAAGCTTTCCTTGAGCGCCCCTTCCGAGCGCTGGCGCTCCGTTATGTCGCGGGCAATGTTGGACGCGCCAACGATCACACCCTTGCTGTTCCTGATGGGCGAAATCGTCACAGATACATCAATTTGCTTGCCATCCTTGCGTACCCGCTCGGTTTCGAAGTGCTCGACCCTCTCGCCACATGCAATCCGCGCCAGGATGTCGGATTCCTCATTCGCACGATCCCTGCGCAAGAGCATACCCATGGATTTGCCAATGGCCTCGGCTGATGAATACCCGAATAATTTCTCCGCGCCGGGATTCCAACCGGTAATGGTTCCGCCTAGTGTCTTGCTGATAATGGCGTCATCAGATGATTCGATCACGGCTGCCAGGCGTCCGCGCGCTTCCGCGGCCTGCTCACGATCCGTGATTTCCGCTTCCAGTTTCCAATTCAATTCCAGCAAATGTATTTGCGCCGGAAGGGACGCAACTCTCGGTAGCAAAGGCAGGAGCATCATCGCCGTAGCCACAGACATCAAGGCCGTAATGCCCTTGATGACTCCCGCAACCATATAGCTGCCGTGCCACACATTCCAGACTTCCATGAGGTGAGTGGTACCGCAGCTCAGAATGAAGAGGCTGAACATCCATAGAATCCAATTGAAAGGAAGGTCGCGGCGCTTTCGAACGAGGTAAACCAGTGCGAGCGGAATGCAGTAATAAGCGAGCGTAATGAGACTGTCAGAGATGACGTGCAGCCATATGATCCTCGGATTCCACAGATAGCAAGTCCCGTGTGGCAGAAAATCAGCCAAAAAAAATTGTTTATAGAATTCCAATGCTGTCTGCCCTCATTGAGCCAGGCGCAATCCTGCTTTAGCGGCGCAGTAGTCCGGCAATAGATCATCGTCAGAAATTCTCGATAACTTGAGTCGTGGAACGCGCTGAACTCGCAGAAGGATGGCACGGAGCAGACCAGGCAGACATGACCCGCCGAGTTCCAGCCCGAAATGGTTAGGCGATCAGGCAGTTCTTAGATGATTTGGCTCACAGTTCGATTGCAGGTGTTCGAGAAATGCGCGATGAACGCGGCTGCGGAAGTGCCGCTTGAGTTGTGCGATCCCAATTCGGCGATACGCGCCTTCATCGGCCAGCGGAACGAACCGGCACCCCTGCTTTTCTTCCACGGCCATTTCCGGCACGATAGAGACTCCGACCCCGGCGGCCACCATCGCCATAATGGTTGCGAACTGACCGCTCTCAAACGCTACATTGGGATGAAGCCGGGCGCGGCCGCATGCGGCGAGCGTGTTTTCGCGGAAGCAGTGGCCTTCTTTTAGAAGCAAGAACGGATCGTTCTCGATTTCTGCAAGACGGACGCGAGAAGCTTTCGCCAGACGATGATTCTGAGGAACTACCACGAACAGGCGCTCACGAAATAATTCCCGGCACACACATTGCGTCGCTGGCAGAGGCAGTGCGAGAAGAGCAAGGTCGATAGCTCCGCGATTCACTAAGTTAAGAAGTTCCGCGGTCACTTCTTCCACGACGCTGATCTGCACTCGCGGGAACTTGCGCGCGAAACTGGTAAGGTGCGGAGGCAGGAAGTAAGGAGCGATGGTTGGAATTGCTCCGATGACCAACTTGCCCTGCTCGGCGCCGGCCATCTCCTGAATCTCAAGTTTAGATTCGTCCAACTGCCGCAGAATTCCTTCGGCGCGCGGCAGGAAAGCTTCGCCCAATTGTGTCAGGCGAACCTCGCGGCCCAGACGGTCGAATAGTTTGGTGTCCAGTTCGTCCTCGAGCTTGCGGATTTGCTGTGACAGGGAAGGTTGAGCCACGTGTTCATGTTGCGCAGCTCGCGTGAAGCTACCAGTCCTGGCTACGGCACAAAAATAACGAAGCTGATGGATTTGCATAAAAGACCGGTGTTGGCCTTAAGCACTTCCCAAAGGTAAATACTATGGCAGAAATAGAAACTATATCTTAGACCTATGGCATGGCGATGAGTAGATTTAGGGAATCAAAAAACAAGAAGGAGGCTGTTTACATGCCAGACAAGAACGTCCCGGTCGTTAAAGCGGGTGATGTTACCCAGCGCGTAGGCGTGGAAGTGATCAAGGCGCGCGGGGTTGACGTCGATTTATTGATTAAAAAGCTCATTGCTAATGCCGCCGCAGAATTTGCCAGCACCTATTACTACTACACCATTCTTCGCATGCACCTTGCCGGCCACGAAGACTACAAAGAGATTTGCGAGGACGCGCGCCTCGAAGACCGTGCCCACTGGGAACTAATTGTGCCACGGATTTACGAATTGGGAGGCGAACTGCCCAACGACCTTCCGGCGTTTCACGATCAGGCGGGCTGCCGAGCGGCGAAGCTTCCTGATCCTCCTACGGCGGTGAATATTCTCACGCTGCTCCTGGAATCAGAAAGATGCGCGATCCGCAGCTGGATCGAAATTTGCGACATGACATTTGGCAAAGACCCACGTACTTATGACATGGCTTCACGAATCCTGAACGAGGAAATTGAACACGAGGCATGGTTTATTGAATTGCTGGCACATGAGCGCGATGGCAAGTCCATTCCGTCCGGACACTTCCGTCGCGGCGAACCGGGCGAGGCTCCATACAGCAAGAACCGCGGATTCTACAATCCGTAATCCTTCACTAGAACTCTGGTCCCTCTGTGGCTGAGAGAAAACTTGGCCACAGAGGGCTCAGAGACCACAAGGTAAATTACCGAAACCTGATTTGGATTTCCGGCCAGACACGATTACCGTGGAATATATGGCGGCTGAACTGGAGGCATTCCAAGTCACGTTCCTCCTTCCAAGTGGCGAGCAGCCGACCATTCCGATTGGTCGGGAAGAGCATATCTGGGACGCGGCCTCCGCAGCCGGAATTAAGTTGCCCGCCATGTGCCATCAGGGCTATTGCCTCACGTGCTCGGCACGCCTGGTAGATGGCGGCGAGGTCGATCAGACAGATTCACTGGTTTATTATCCCGAGGACCGTGATGCTGGTTTCGTTCTGCCTTGCACAGGCAAGCCGCGCTCGGACCTGAGACTACGAACCCATCAGGCGAAACAGATGCGCGAGTTTCGCAAAGGACGAAAGCTCATCGCGCCGTATTCATGGTCGGAAGAATAGCGCTGCGACCGAGAGACCCGGGAACATTATTCGCTCCGACAACGTATTAGGCGAGTGATGTAGTCTGTCCGAACCTTGTTTCCGGAGCCTGGTCCACAATGGCTGCTACAACTCTTACCATCTCTCCACCGAATCGGGATGAGCAGTCGCCATGGGTGACCGGCATGGCGATCGTGTGGGCAATCGCGCTCGCCAAATTCCTCTTCCATCTTTACTTCAACAATCGTTATGGTTATTTTCGCGACGAATTTGATTACATGTCTTGCGGCGATCACCTCTCCTGGGGCTACGTCGATCAACCGCCACTGATTCCGTTTTTAATCCACATCTCACGTGCCGTGCTGGGTGATTCTCTGCGCGCCATCCGCTTCATTCCGGCATTAGCTTCGTCGTTGCTGGTTGTGCAAGCTGCGCTTATTGCTCGCGAACTTGGCGGAAAGAGGTTTGCACTCTTACTCACCGCACTGACGATCTCGATCGCATCGCAGTATTTATCAAACGGAAGTTTGCTGGGAACGAATTGTCTCGAGCCCACTTTGTGGATGGCCTGCGCCTACTTTGTTGTGCTGGCGATCAAGCGCAACGATCCGCGCTACTGGTTGTGGGTGGGGGTGTCTGCAGGAATCGGCCTCGAGGAGAAATACTCGATTGCGTTTTTTATCCTCGGCATTGTCATCGGCTTGCTGCTGACGGAGCACCGGCGTGTTTTCCTGAACAAATGGATCTGGCTGGGAGGTTTGGCGGCTTTTCTGATCTTCCTGCCCAATTTGCTCTGGAACATTCACTATCACTGGCCATTTTTGGAACTAATGCACAATATCCGCGCTGAAGGTCGCGATGTGGTGCTTTCCGCTGGACAATTTTTCCTACAACAAACGCTGCTCGTGAATCCGCTTACCGCACCCATTTGGATCGCTGGGCTTATCGCGTTCTTCGTCTGGCTGCCGCTAAAGTCTTATCGGGTGCTGGGCTGGAGCTATCTCGTGTGCTATTCGATATTTTTTGTATTGCATGGGAAGAGTTATTATCTCGCCCCGATTTATCCGATGCTGCTGGCCGCGGGGGCGGTGGCAATCGAGTCGAGCCTGAGTGGTGCGCACGGCCTGGTACGTCTTCGCCGAGCATGGCTTAAGCCCGTGATCGTAATGGCGCTGCTCATTGTGGGCCCGTATCTGTCCCCTATTGTCGCACCAGTTTTTTCGCCGGATAAATTTCTGGCTTATGCGAAG